>NZ_MUFH01000265.1:0-3450 GCF_001996115.1 Salinivibrio sp. MA427 | reverse complement strand
TTATTGGTTTCTTTTTAAATGATTTCTTTCTGAACAGCTTCTTGGGCAGTGCTAACAGTGGTGATCATAACGTACGGATAGGCATTCGCCTATGCGCGAGCTAACGTTTCAAGGTTGCATTGTGAATAAATTCACACTTAAATCTCAATCGAGGCCAATTTTAACTAAAAAAAGCGGCTCTTTTGGCCGCTTGAGAGGTTGATTAACCTTAATCGCTAATAAATGGCAATAAGGCTTGGTGTAGCCGGTCAATTTCATCAACGGTGTTGTAATGCATCATACCGATACGGATCACACCGCCTTTGTCTAAAATATCAAGCTGTTCGCACAAACCTTGGGCATAAAAGTGGCCATTCCACACGCAAAAATGTTGCTTCCCTAGCGCTTGCGCCACATCCGCGGGCGTGACGCCTTCAATCCGGATCGCAAAGGTTGGGGTTCTATAAGCCAACTGGTCATCATCCGTGATCCCATAAATGTGAACATTGGGATAGGCCTGCATCAGGTCAATAAAATGGGCGGATAACTGCTGTTCATGCGCCTGATACTGGCGATAGCTTTGTGCCAATCTTTCTCTTAGTGAACAATCAGGATCGCCCCACTGCGCGAGATATTCCACCACCGCAATAAATCCGGCAATCGCCTCAAAACTCTGAGTACCTGTTTCAAATCGACCGGGACCTTGGTTTGTGGCTGGCTCGACTTTGTAAGGTTTCAACGTCTGTACCCACTCAGGCGCCACATATACAAAACCCAGATGTGGGCCAAAAAACTTGTACGCCGAACAGGCAAGAAAGTCACAGCCTAATGCTTGTACATCGACCAAATAATGCGGAGCGTAATGGACAGCATCGACATAGACTTTGGCACCAACCTTTCTTGCCATCTCTACCACGTTTGCTACATCCACCAAACTACCAGTGGTATTTGAGGCCAGCGTCACCGCAATCAGTTTGGTTTTGTCCGTAATAAGACTGACAAGGTGCGTCATATCGATCGAATAATTGGATTCATCCACTCGCACCTGCTTAACAGTCGCCCCTTTATCGTGTGCGGCCTGCTGCCAGCTAGAGACATTAGAATAATGATCGAGTGCCGAGACAATCACCTCATCACCAGCTTGCCAATCACGGCTGATTGCGCGACTTAACGAAAACGTCAACGTTGTCATATTCGGGCCAAAGACCATACAGTCCGATGATGGCGCATTGACAAAAGCAGCGGCGCTATCACGTGCCTGTTGCATCATTGCGGTGGTGTGATGCCCAGAAAAAAATTGTCCCCCCAAGTTCGCATTATAGTGCCCCAGATAAGTCACCATGGCATCCAGTACAGATTGCGGTACTTGCGCCCCCCCTGGCCCATCAAAAAAAGCAACGGATTGGCCGTCAATAGTTTGCGTCAATGCAGGAAAATGGCCTCGTACTGCATGGGGAGAAAAAACTGCCGGTATCATCGTTACTTCCTTGTTGCTGTGAGTACAAATACATCCATCGTGCCTGATTGCGCATGATTAACGGGAGTAATCGGTTCAGCATAATGCCAAAGGGCACGATCATCGAGGGCCGCCATTTCACCCGGCATCAATGGGAGACTAAAGAGTGGTGCGCTAGTTTTGTGACGAAACACCTGAAAATCACCGCCATCAATATTATCGCGGCCAATGCTCACAATGGCGATATGATCAAAGCCGTCTTGGTGAACGCCTTCTGGGGCGACCTGCACAGATTGATTATCCGCCTGAATACGAATCTGGTGGATTTCGATATCATTATCATCACTAAGTTGATAGAGGTCGCGAAAGGTTCGGCACATCGCATGAAACCCTGGCGTTTGTACTGTCTCGGGCTCGATATCTTCAAACGTCCGTGCCACATCACCTTGGAATTCATTGATATCAGAAGTTTGCATAAATGGTCGTGGCGGCAGCTTTTCAACCCCGCCGTCAAAGACATGAACGATCGAGTAACGACGCAGGCGAAATCCACCATCCGCATGCGAAGTGCCAGGTAACCGGTTAAATGAAGGTTGCAGTTGCTTGATATGATGATCATCTAACTGATTAAGCTGCATGAGTAGGGTTGAGGTATTCATGGCTGTCTCCTTTTGTCATGCCGAAGCACACAGTGATGCAATGCAATTGTCAGACAAAAAATTTAACAAATGCGCTACATGGAATAATCAATTAAATCCCCTACTATTTCCAGTTTTACCCCTAGATTTATCGACCAAAAAAGCCCTAAATAGCATTTTAGACTAGTTAAAAACGTTAAGCGATTGAAACGCTCCAGATGCATGATTAACATTTCCAAAACATTAGCATTAATGGCTAACAAAGATGAAAATAGCGATATTTTCCATAGGCAGAATGACTAATTACTGTCACGAAAAGTTGCCATTTAGAATAAATCAGTATGGTTCATTGATACCAAATAAGCCCTTTTTAGCGGAAGCGCCCGCTGATGCAGAGCCTTCTATACTCTCATTGAGTGCGCTATTTGCGCACGTTGTGAAACAAAAGGATTGATCAATGAGAACCATCGACCGTATCGTGATAACGAACCTTTAACTTCAACAAAACCCCATTTACAATAATGAAGGTAAAATAAGCAATCCCCAAGAGAGACTGTTGCCTGCAACGCATGATGACCGTTTCTTTTACTCACAATAACCGACCAGGGGAGGCACCCGTGAGCAATACACCTGATTCCAAAAGCCAAGACAGCTTCAACACCCGGCGTACCCTACACGTCAACGGTGAGAGCTATGATTATTATCGACTTGATGCATTGCCCGAGCCATTCGATATCAGTCGCTTACCCTACTGTTTAAAAGTGCTGTTAGAAAACTTACTACGTAAAGAAGACGGTAAGAATGTCTCTGCGGATGACATTCGTACGCTTTGTCAGTGGCAAGCCGACCACGCCGGACAAGATCAGGTCAATTTCACTCCGGCGCGCGTTGTCCTTCAAGATTTCACCGGCGTGCCTGCCGTGGTTGACTTAGCCGCTATGCGTGCTGCCATGCGCGACTTAAACGGTGATCCGGCCAAAATCAACCCACTCGGCGCGGTTGACCTGGTCGTTGACCACTCCGTTATGGTGGATGACTACGGCCACGTTGATTCTCTACAGAAAAATACCGAGATTGAGTTCCAGCGTAACGGGGAGCGTTACCAATTTTTACGTTGGGGCCAACAAGCATTCTCTAACTTCCGTGTCGTGCCTCCAGGTACTGGAATCGTGCACCAAGTCAATCTCGAATATCTCGCTCCCGGCGTACTCGTCGAAGAAAAAGGTGGCAACAAGTTAGCCATGCCAGACACACTGGTTGGTACAGATTCTCACACCACCATGATTAACGGGCTCGGTGTGCTTGGCTGGGGGGTTGGCGGTATTGAGGCCGAAGCCGCAATGCTTGGGCAGCCTATTACTATGTTGATCCCTGAAG
>NZ_MUFH01000264.1:0-3477 GCF_001996115.1 Salinivibrio sp. MA427 | reverse complement strand
CCCCTGCGGGATGACTTTGATGGCACAGTGAGCCAAATGCCGGTTGAAGAACCCGAGGTGATTGAGGTGACAGCGCCCGATACCCAGGTAAACGATACGCGTTCAGCTGACACAAATGCGCAGGCTGAGACGGAAAAAAGTGACCCAACGCCCACGGCATCAAGTACAGCGTCAGTCAACGACGGAGACAGCGCATGGATGATCCGTTTGGGGACCTTCCGTAACCAAGAGAATGCCAGTCGCTTGGTTAAGCAATTACGTGACAAAGGATATCAAGCACATATCTTACCCAGAGACATTCAACCCGGTGACTTAGCGAAAGTGGTCGTCGGGCCACATGTTTCTAAAACCACACTCGAATCGCAACTGACTGATCTGCAATCGCTGACAGGATTGAAAGGACAGTTGCGCAAATTTGACCCACTTACCCAATAAGAAAACGTTTGCGTGAGCATTTTTTCTGTTAGAATGCGCACGTCTCGAGCAAGTGAATACGATGAATTGGATTGATTATCTTATTATTGGCGTCATTGGTTTTTCGGCGTTAGTGAGCGTGATTCGAGGCTTTGTAAAAGAAGCCTTGTCATTAGTGATTTGGTTTGGGGCATTTTTTATTGCCAGCCAATTCTACACGCAGCTAGCGGTGTATTTGACCAATATCCAAGATGCGGTTATCCGTAATGGTAGTGCCATCGCCTTGTTGTTTATTGCCACCTTATTGGTCGGCGCAGTAGTCAATTATGTGATTGGGTATGGTGTTTGGCAGTGTGCGCGGCGTGTTAATCATCGCGGCGGTGCTTTTCTTCCTCGATGCCTTTACATCGGTCGCCAACAACCAAGCGTGGGGACAATCGCAACTTATTCCTAACTTTGCGGTAGTGATCGAATGGTTCTTCCACTATCTCGAGAACAGTTCCAGTTTCTTACCTGAGATCGCAGGATCTTAGGCTGATATTCGCGTAACAAGGAATCGCTGACATGTGTGGTATTGTTGGAATCGTTGGTAACACTCCGGTCAATCAGTCCATTTACGATGCACTGACTGTGCTTCAACATCGAGGACAAGATGCAGCCGGCATTGTCACTATCGATGACAATCGTTTCCGGCTTCGAAAAGCCAATGGGTTAGTCCAGGAYGTGTTCCAACTGAAGCATATGCAGCGCTTGCAAGGCCAGGTTGGAATAGGGCATGTAAGGTATCCAACAGCGGGCAGCTCTAGTGCATCAGAAGCACAGCCTTTCTATGTCAACTCGCCGTATGGGATTACTCTCGCCCACAATGGTAACTTGACCAATGCTGAGGCGTTGCGCCAATCTTTATTTGAAAAAGATCGTCGTCACCTTAATACAACGTCTGACTCTGAAATTCTCCTCAATGTCCTTGCCCATCAACTGTCGACTGCGACTTCTCATCCTCTTACTGTTGATGATATGTTTACCGCGGTGAAAGCGGTCCATCGACAAGTCTCCGGCGCTTATGCCGTTGTGGCAATGGTGATTGGGCATGGCGTTATCGCTTTTCGTGATCCTAAAGGCATTCGCCCGCTTTGTTTAGGGAAGCGCGATACGCAAACAGGTACCGAGTATATGGTTGCGTCTGAAACCGTTGCATTGGATGCCGTGGGTTTCGATTTCGTGCGTGATGTCTCACCCGGAGAGGCGGTTTATATCACCTTAGAGGGACAACTTCATACCTGTCAGTGTGCGGACTCACCGAGTCTTAACCCTTGCATCTTTGAGTTCGTTTACTTTTCTCGTCCCGACTCATTTATCGATAAAGTATCCGTTTATGGGGCCCGTATTCGTATGGGTCAAAAGCTTGGCGCTAAAATTCAGCGCGAGTGGGAAGACGTGGATATTGATGTCGTCATTCCTATCCCTGAGACATCTTGTGATATCGCGTTAGAAATTGCGCAAGTGCTAGGTAAACCCTACCGCCAAGGCTTTGTTAAAAATCGCTACGTAGGTCGTACGTTTATTATGCCGGGGCAGCAGATGCGTCGAAAATCCGTACGTCGTAAACTCAATGCCATCCGTTCAGAGTTTAAAGACAAGCGCGTACTCTTGGTCGATGATTCGATCGTGCGAGGCACAACCTCAGAGCAGATCATCGAGATGGCACGTGAAGCAGGCGCCAAAGAAGTTTATATGGCCTCCGCGGCCCCCGAAGTGCGCTTCCCCAATGTCTATGGCATTGATATGCCGAGCGCCAACGAGTTGATTGCTCATGGTCGCGAAGTGGATGAAATTGGCCAATTAATTGGTGCCGATGGCTTGGTTTATCAAGATCTGCCTGATCTCGTCGCCGCTGTTGGTGAGGCCAACCCAGCGATTGAGCGCTTCGAAACATCGGTGTTTAGTGGCGAATATGTCACCCAAGATGTGGATCAGGCGTACCTCGAGTATTTACAAAGCTTACGTAGTGATGATGCTAAAACTGTACGAGAGCAGCAACAAGAGCTTGCGAACTTAGAGATACATAACGAAGATTAAACAAATACGCCGCGAGATTATCGCGGCGTATTTGTCTTTTTAGCGAGAGAAGGTCTTAGTGTGTGAAAACAGGCCCCATGCCGACATTCCACAGAATCACGGAGGCGGCAAGGATAGCGACCAACAGGACTAAGCCGCAGGTGACGACGGAGCTTGCATAAATAAAACCGCGCTCTTCAGGGATCTCCATGAGTATCGGCACGCCGGTATACAGCAGATAAACGGAATAAGCGACACCGATCAAGCCGACAATCATGACAAACCATACCACCGGATAGAGCGTTGCAAGCCCGACCATAAAAATCGGCGTCGCCGTGTAAGCGGCCAGCTCAAGGCATTGCGTATAGTTAGGCGCAGAGCCAAATGTTCGACTCATCCACAAGGTTAGGTAGGCAAGGGCAGCAACCCCACCGAGTAACGCTAAATACATAGCACTGGCTATAAAAAGCGCGCTTTGTGGCGTCATGAAAATGGGCTCTCCCGCGCCGATTTGCCAGCCGATATTGACACTCGCGTAGTAGGCACACACAGGTGGGATCAACGCTAACAATAGCGCATGTCCGATGCTACTTGAAACGCCCTCGTGTCGTTCGCCAATTGTTTTCCATTCTTTTTTGGGATGGGTATATAACCCGACTAAGTGACCTAAAATCATAGTAACCCCGCTCGTTATTCCCTAAATATAAACAAAGGTGCAATGGTCGGCGCACGACAGCTGGGTAACGGCTAGCTCGGCTGTGCGAAGACAGATGCCCAAATCTTCTTTCCTTACCTAACGAATAGCTCTTGACATCATAATTGGCAAGTTTTGTGCGCTATAACAACCTTCCTCACGAGGCAAAGGGCGAAGTCGCTCGGAAATAAAGCGAGGAAAATATGCATTATGTGATGATTGTCATGTATTAATTGTTGAACATCTCACTTTTAATACAGAGTGGCGTACCCTGGAGTGTTGCTGATTTTTAAGTGTTTTTATCGTACTCC
>NZ_MUFH01000263.1:0-3516 GCF_001996115.1 Salinivibrio sp. MA427 | reverse complement strand
AGCTCCCCTTGTTCCTGATTTCCAATCTTTTGCCGCGGGGGCAGAGCGCAAGCAGGCGTTTTTTGATTACTTCACGCCCGTTGTCAATATGATTAATAGCCAAATACGGGCCGATCGTACCGCATTGTTGGCATGGCATGCGCGTAAAAATGCGTTAAGTAGCCGAGAAACAAAACGCGTCCAAGCGCTGGCGAATCAGTACGAGTTAGCAGACTTTGATGTTAGCCAGGAAGCGAATTGGATGGCGCTGATCCAACGAGTGGATATCATTCCGCCGTCGCTGGTGTTAGCGCAGGCAGCCAATGAGAGTGCGTGGGGCACCTCGCGGTTTGCACGTGAAGGCAATAACTACTTTGGGCAGTGGTGTTTCAGCAAAGGGTGTGGTCTGGTGCCTAAGCAGCGAACGGAAGGCAAAACCCATGAAGTGGCTGCGTTTGAAGGGCCACAAGCCTCGGTAGAAAGCTATATCAACAACCTTAATACCCATGCCGCATATCAAGGACTACGCGAGATCCGCGCCCGTCTGCGAGAGCAAAACAAAACGCTTTCAGGCGCGGTGCTCGCCAATGGGTTAGGGCGCTACTCTGAGCGTGGGCAGGCCTATGTGGAAGAGTTGCAAGCGATGATCCGTCATAACCAACTCGATAGGCTCGACCCGCCAGCATCGTCATCGACTAACTAACGCAAGGAAAGCCAATGATTACCCGTTTGCCTCGGTGGGTTGAATCCGGGGCGTTCGTGTTGGCACTGATCGCCGGCACCATCAATGCGATCGGCTTGTTGGGCTTTGAACACCAAGCCGTCTCACACGTATCAGGCACTGCGACGCAATTTGGCTCGGGGCTGTTTGCGGGCCAGTGGATGCACGTTGTTCAGCTGGGTGGCTTATTGTTGGCCTTTTTCCTTGGTGCTGCGGTGTCCGGCTGCTTGTTGCATGGCAGCACGCTAAAGCTGGGCCGCCATTATGACTCGGCACTCTTTGTTGAAGCCGGGTTAATTGTGGTGGCGTTTTATTTTTTATCCCGCGGCCTTGCCATTGGTCAACTGGCGGCATCGGCGGCTTGTGGCCTGCAAAATGCGATGGCGACCACCTATAGTGGTGCGATTGTACGCTCAACCCATTTAACCGGTATTGTCACCGATTTAGGCTTAATGTTAGGCGGCAAGTTGCGCGGTAACCGCGTTGATAAGCGTAAACTGATGCTGTTTTTACTGATTGCGTCGGGGTTTATTGTCGGCGGCGTGGTAGGGGCGGCGTTATTTGCGCATTTCCACTTTACGGCATTGTTGTTTCCGGCGGGATTATGCTTCGTGGTGGCACTGTGTTATCGCGCCACCACGACCCGACAACATTTGAGATCGGGCAATAATAGCCAATAAATACACAATGTATTAACAATGCGCGTTTTCGAGCATGGCGCCTTTGTCCTCTTTGTCTTCTTTTTCACGACCATGCTATCCCTAGGTGTTTTCCTCAAATGGTGGATAAACGCGGCCTGATTTCTTGTAGTACCCATTTGCCGTGTCACCATTCGCGCGCTATCCGCCACTGAAAAGTTTGTCCTAAATCAAACAAGCCGCAGTTTCCTTTTCGCTTTCGCGCATAGTGTGATGTTGTCGCCGTCATTGTTGCACGGGAAATGCCACACTCTGGTTACGATAAAGTAACAAGGAGGCCCCATGCCAACTCGCCATTATATTGAAACGGATGTGGTCATCATTGGTGGCGGTGCGACCGGCACTGGCATCATGCGCGATTGTGCGCTTCGCGGCATCTCGTGCATTTTGCTCGAACGTGACGATATTGCGGCAGGCACTTCGGGTCGCAACCATGGGTTGTTGCACTCTGGGGCTCGTTACGCGGTCACGGATACCGAGTCGGCACGCGAATGCATCCAAGAAAACACCATTCTTAAATCTGTGGCGCGTCATTGCGTGGAAGATACCAAGGGGCTGTTTATTACCTTRCCGGAAGACGATCTGGCCTACCAAGATACCTTTATCGCCAGTTGTGATAAAGCCGGTATTCCGACACGAAAACTCACACCGCATGAGGCGCTCGCTCTAGAGCCCAATGCTAACCCGGCGATGATAGGCGCCGTGCAAGTGCCCGATGGCACGGTTGACCCTTTTCGTTTGTGTGCGGCAAATGTGTTAGACGGTAAAGAGCATGGCGGCAAGGTATTTAATCATACCCAAGTCACTGGATTAGTTCGCCAAGGCGCGACGGTACAAGGGGTTCATTGTATCCACACTCTTACGGGTGAGCGCTTTTCGATTATGGCCCAGCAAGTGATCAATGCGGCAGGGATTTGGGGCCAGACTATCTGTGAGTATGCCGACCTCAACATCAAAATGTTTCCTGCCAAGGGCTCACTGCTGATCCTCGATTACCGCATTAATAATCGGGTGATCAACCGCTGTCGCAAACCGGCCGATGCGGACATCTTGGTGCCTGGCGATACTATTTCCTTAATTGGTACGACGTCCGAGCATATTGAGTACGACCAAATTGATAAGTTGGCGGTGACGCCACAAGAAGTGAATGTGCTGATGCGCGAGGGCGCCAAGCTGGCTCCCATCATGGCCAATACTCGGGTGTTACGGGCTTATGCAGGCGTACGCCCGTTGGTCTCGGTGGACGATGATGGCAGTGGTCGTAATATCAGCCGCGGCATCGTGTTGCTTGACCACCAAGCGCGCGATGGCCTTGACGGTTTGATCACCATTACCGGTGGCAAACTCATGACCTATCGACTGATGGCCGAGCAAGCCACAGATTTGGTGGCTGAAAAACTGGGTAACCGCAATGCCTGCCAAACCGCGACACGGCCGCTACCGGGCTCTGAGCCCTCCAAAGGGATCAGCAAAGCCAGTGCAAGCTTGGTCAAACCCGTCTATCAATCCGCCTATTATCGCCATGGCGAACGCGTCAGCCATTTCTTGGATGAAAGTGACGACAGCCAAGCGGTGATTTGCGAATGCGAAATGGTGACCAAAGGCGAGGTGAATTATGCCATTCAATCGTTGGATGCAAAAAACATCACTGATTTACGCCGTCGCACCCGTCTTGGAATGGGGCCGTGTCAGGGCGAGTTGTGCAGTTATCGCGCCGCCAGCTTATTCAGTGAGTGCGGAGGATTAGATGGGCAAGCGAGTGCTGGGCTGCTGGTGGACTTTCTTGAAGAGCGCTGGAAGGGCGTCAAGCCTATCTTCTGGGGGGACGCTTTACGCGAAGCCGAATTTAGTTACTGGATTTATCAAGGATTATTTGGCGCCGGTGATGTGCCTAAGTCGTCAAGCGAGGAATCAAAAACGGAAATGAATGAGCAAGTGTCCACTCAAGCTGTCGATCAGGAGGTCTCACAATGATTCACTATGATATTGCGGTGATTGGCGGTGGCATTGCTGGGTATACGGCAGCGATACGTGCATTGGAAGCCGGCAAAAAAACGGTAATGATCAGTGCGGGACAAAGTGCACTGCATTTTTCCTCGGGTTCAATTGATGTACTGG
>NZ_MUFH01000262.1:0-4126 GCF_001996115.1 Salinivibrio sp. MA427 | reverse complement strand
CCCCTTACCAGAGCAAACTTTTGCTGTTACAGATTACGAAGCGCTAGAACAAGCTGAAGCAGAGCGCGAAGCGCGTGAGCAGGCAATGATGGAGGCCGCCGAGGCACGGAGACGAGAAAGAGAGCAGGCTGAAGCACGTACAACGTCTCTCATTATTATTGGCTTAGGTAATTTACTTGTCATCTTGATTGGCGCCGCAACCTGGTTTGTGCTGAAAAAGCGTAAAGCACGAAAATTAGCTGAAGCCGCGCAAGAGCTTGAAGCTCCGCCACCCGATAAAGATGCGGAGTCAAAGGAGGCAAGTGAAGAGACGGATGAGCTGGATATCGATGGATCGAATAAAAATGTTTAACCGTGGCGAATGATAAAATTTAGCCGTGGTTAATGATAAAAAAGAGAGGGAAATCCCTCTCTTTTAGCGGTGCGCTCAAAATACAGTGCGGTTATGCCGCATTATGCATCTTGTTTTCTTTGACTGACGCGGCAGGTAACTCTGCAGGATCAAAGTCATCGACATTGATTGTTTCGAGTCGACCTTGCTCGGCTTCTCGCAGCAAGTCGGCTTCTTGCTCGGAAATGACGCCAGCGTGTAACCCTTTATCGGCTACTTGATCCAGGAACATGAACGGCAACTTCTCGCCAAGACCGTCACAGACCTTCTTATGGATAGGCTCAGCCTTGAGGATGTCATGCAACGCTTTCTCGATATTGCCGATCGCATTGCCTGGCTCAAAGAATTGACCACGACCAATCCGGTCACGCGTCGCACTAGGTGATTGTAAAATCACTGCCAATTTACCATCCAGACGATCACCCGGCTGGCGGCGTCCTCTACCAAGAGGGAACACCAAGGCTCTTACTAACCCGGCAATCACACGATTCGGGAAGTTTGCGAGGAAACCATCCAATGCTTGCTCTGTTTGGTACATCGCGTCTTGCATGCCCCAATGAACCAAAGGAAGATCCTCTGTCTGGAAGCCTTCGTCAGCGTAACGCTTCATGGTCGCGGATGCTAAGTAGAGCTGGCTAAGCACATCCCCCAAGCGCGCCGATAAGCGCTCTTTACGTTTCAGGTTACCGCCCAATACCGCCATAGAGACATCAGCAAGTAGTGCCAGCGCAGAGCTATAGCGATTCATCTGCTGGTAGTAACGACGTGTCGCGTCTTTGCGTGGTGCTTTCGAGAAACGTCCATCGGTTAAACCAAGCCAAAGGGTGCGAGCAACATTGCTAAATACAAAGCCGACGTGACCGAACAGTGCTTTGTCAAATGCTGCAAGTGCCGCTTGCTGATCGCTATTCTCGCTCGCACGAATCTCATCTAAGACAAATGGATGACAACGAATCGCCCCCTGGCCAAAGATAATCATTGAGCGGGTCAGAATATTCGCACCTTCCACGGTGATAGCAATCGGTGAACCCTGGTAATTCCGGCCCAAATAGTTTTTCGGCCCTAAGCAGATGCCTTTACCACCAATAACATCCATCGCATCAATGACGCTCTGCTGGCTACGGTGGGTACAGTGATATTTGACGATTGCCGAGATAACAGAGGGTTTTTCGCCTGCATCAATCCCTGTCACGGTCAACGCACTCGCGGCATCCATAACATAGGCATTACCCGCGATGCGAGCCAGCGGCTCTTCGATCCCTTCCATTTTGCCAATTGGCAATTTGAACTGACGACGAATACGTGCGTAAGCGCCGGTTGCAAGTGCAGCCGATTTAAGCCCACCCGTGGTATTTGAAGGCAGCGTGATACCGCGACCAATAGACAGGCACTCCATCAACATGCGCCAGCCTTGACCGGCCATTTTTTGCCCGCCAATAATAAAGTCCATCGGAACAAAGACTTCGTTACCTTGAGTCGGGCCATTTTGGAAAGGTACGTTCAATGGGAAATGGCGGCGACCAATTTGCACACCTTCCATATCGGTTGGGATCAATGCGCAAGTGATGCCGAGCTCGTCTTGATCACCGAGTAAATGATCGGGGTCGCGTAGCTTAAATGCCAAGCCTAAGACAGTCGCTACTGGTGCAAGCGTGATATAGCGTTTGTTCCAGGTGATTTTCATTCCCAGGACTTCTTCACCGTTCCAAACGCCTTTGGTCACTACGCCGTAGTCTGGAATAGAGCCCGCATCCGAACCGGCTTCTGGACTGGTTAATGCAAAACAAGGGATCTCCTTACCCTGGGCAAGGCGAGGGAGGTAGTGGTCTTTCTGATCCTCGGTACCATAATGCTGAAGTAGTTCACCAGGGCCGAGCGAGTTAGGAACACCCACGGTTGACGACAGTACACCAGAAACCCCCGACAGTTTTTGCAGTACTAAAGACTGTGCATATGCGGAAAACTCTAGGCCACCATATTGTTTTTTGATGATCATGGCGAAGAACTTATTGTCCTTCAGATACTGCCACACCTCTTCGGGAAGATCGGCAAGCTCGTGCGTGACCTGGTAGTCATCAACCATGCGACAGACCTCATTAACAGGTCCATCGAGGAAGGCTTGTTCTTCAGCGCTAAGTGTGGGGGCCGGAATATCATGCAATTTGTTCCAATCCGGGGCGCCGCGGAATAAATCGGCTTCCCACCAGACGGTGCCTGCGTCGATCGCTTCTTTCTCCGTTGCTGACATTTCTGGCATCACGGATTTAAAGGCTTTAAATGCAGGCTTACTCAGCCAATTGCGACGAAATGTCACAATATTTAGTGGTAGAGCAATGACGGCAAAAATTAACCAAGTAATTTGCCCCACACTCCCTATGACTGTCCCTACAACTAATCCGGCTGCCAGTACGGCAGTCGATACCAGCAACTTAGCACGATGGTATGCGAGTACGCCGGCCAGTATTAGCATGGCGACGATATATAACCCTGTTGCCATCACGTCATCTCCTTCGGTTTAATTAGGCTCTTACGCGTCGTGGTAAGAGGTCGTACCACTCAATGTAACCAAAAAATTAAATAATTGTAAAATCATACGGTGTGACCTGGCCTGCAAGRTCAGAAAATCTTCACTGCAGTTATTGCACAAATGGAAAGATAGGTTGCCATTCAAGCAAACGTGACCGAGCTCGCTTGCTGGATGATAACGGTAGTCGACAGCCCTAAAACGATACGGGTACACTGATAGTTAAACTGACTGATGCCTAACGGGCGTGATATTTGTTAACAGTGGGAAGGTGCCATGTACCAAGATCTTATTCGCGGTGAGCTTTCAGAAGCAGCCGATGTGTTAACCGCATTTTTGAGTGATGACAATAACATCCAGCAGATTGAAAAAGCGGCGACACTCCTTGCTGATAGTTTTAAGGCCAGCGGCAAGGTGTTGTCTTGTGGTAATGGTGGCTCACATTGTGATGCGATGCATTTTGCTGAAGAACTCACCGGGCGTTACCGCGAAAACCGTCCAGGCTACCCGGCGATTGCCATTTCCGATCCGAGTCATATTTCCTGTGTCTCCAACGACTTTGGCTACGAGTATGTTTTCTCCCGTTATGTTGAAGCCGTGGGTATGAAGGGGGACGTTCTGTTTGGCCTATCGACCTCGGGGAATTCAGGGAACATCTTAAACGCGATGGAAGCGGCTCAGAAAAATGGCATGAAAACAATCATGCTAACGGGAAAAGATGGCGGCAAAATGGCGGGGCTAGCGGACATCGAAATTCGGGTTCCACACTTTGGTTATGCTGATCGCATTCAAGAAGTTCATATCAAAATTATCCATATTCTGATCCAATTGGTGGAAAAGGAAATGGCAGCATAATTCGCAGAGGTAGACGAAAGAATGTGTGAGTTGCTTGGCATGAGTGCCAACGTCCCTACGGATATCTGTTTTAGTTTTACCGGCTTAATTCAACGGGGCGGAAAAACAGGTCCGCATCGTGATGGTTGGGGGATTACTTTTTATGAGGGTAAAGGATTTCGTACCTTTAAAGATCCGGCCCCCAGCAGTCAATCTAAAGTCGCGGAGCTTGTAACCAGTTATCCGATCAAAAGCTGTTCGGTCGTTAGTCATATTCGTCAAGCGAACCGAGGCGGCGTGAGCTTGGAAAACACACATCCTTTTACGCGAGAAATTTGGGGACGCCATTGGACCTTTGCCCATAATGGCCAACTCTC
>NZ_MUFH01000261.1:0-3562 GCF_001996115.1 Salinivibrio sp. MA427 | reverse complement strand
GCTTCATACCCTGCACATTTTGCGTGGTTTTCAGGTTGACCGGCGGCTTATAAAGACAGTGCATTTCACCAAAATCACGCATCCATTGGTGATCTTGATAAAATTGTTGCCGACCTGTAATCGTACGCCAAGGAATTAGCTCGTGAACATTGGTATACCCAGCATTGTAAGAAACATGCTCGTCTTCTAACCCGGACCAAGTCGGTGAGCTAATAATTTTACGTGGTTGCGCGACAATATCTCTAAATCGAAGTTTCTCTTCTTCTTTAGGCTTGGCTAAGTGAGTATGATCAAGACCGGTAACTTTACTAATTGACTCCCAAGCCTTGACAGCTACTTGTCCATTTGTCTCCGGCGCTAATGATAAAACGACTTCTGCTGCGTCAATGGCTGATTCAATTTTTGGTCTGCCTTGGTTAACACCTGGTTTAATGTGCTTTTTATTCAACTCACCTAAGAATTTAACTTCGTCTTGTGTATTCCAATTAATCCCCTTACCACCGTTTCCTAGTGTATCCAGGAGTGGTCCTAATGACGTGAACTTTGCATAGGTATTCGGATAATCTCGCTCCACCATCATCATATTTGGCGCTGTCTTGCCAGGAATGAGATCACACTCTCCTTTCCACCACGCCTTAATGTCGAATGGCTGGGCTAGTTCACCAGGAGTATCATGTTGCATAGGCACGGTGACAATATCTTGTTCTACACCTAAGTGTCCTTCGCACTGTTGGGAGAAAGATTTTGCAATCCCTTTGAAAATTTCCCAATCACTTTTTGATTGCCAAACAGGATCCACAGCTTTAGATAAAGGATGAATAAATGGATGCATATCGGACGTATTCAAATCGTCCTTTTCATACCAAGTTGCGGTAGGTAGAACAATATCTGAATACAAACAAGTTGTAGACATTCTGAAGTCTAGTGTAACTAAAAGATCAATCTTTCCTTCAGGTGCACTATCACGCCATTTTATATCTTCAGGCTTCTCTTCCCCTTCCTCGCCTAAGTCTTTACCAAGCAAGCCGTGCTTGGTGCCCAGAAGGTGACGAAGCATATATTCATGACCTTTCCCTGAAGATCCAAGTAAATTAGACCGCCAGATAAACATGTTTCGAGGATAGTTTTTTGGATTGTCAGGATCTAAACAGGCAAATTCTAAGCTTCCTGCTTTTAATTGATCCACCGTATAATCTACCGGATCTTGCCCTTGCTCATGTGCATCTCGGCACACCTTCAAGGGATTTTTACTCAACTGTGGCGCTGACGGCAGCCAACCCATGCGTTCTGCACGTGAATTAAAGTCTATGATCGAGCCCTCCCAATCTTTTTTATTAGATAAAGGAGAGACAATTTCACTCATATGTAGCTTTTCATAACGCCACTGATCAGAATGTGCATAAAAGAAGGATGTGCCATTCATATGACGAGGTGGGCGACTCCAATCCAAACCAAATGCTAAAGGCTGCCAACCTGTTTGTGGACGAAGTTTTTCTTGACCTACATAGTGAGCCCAACCACCACCGCTTTGTCCAATACAACCGCACATGATTAGCATATTGATTAAACCACGATAGTTCATGTCCATGTTGTACCAGTGATTCAAACCAGCACCGACAATGATCATGGAACGACCACGTGTTTTTGCTGCAGTGTCAGCAAATTCATTTGCAATTTTAGTCACATCATTTTGGGGAACGCCTGTTATTTGTTCCTGCCAAGCTGGCGTATAGGCAAGATTATCGCTATAGGATTGTGCGCAATTCGGATCATCATATCCATTGTCAACACCATAGTTAGCAAGCGTTAAGTCAAATACAGTAGTGACCCAAGCTTCCGACTTATCGGCAAGCTTGATCTTTTTAGCCGGGATACGATGCGTTGTTACTTCATCATGAACTGTATGTTGGAAGTAGCCAAGTTCATGTTCATTGCCCCCAAAATATGGGAAATTTACGGTAATAATCTCATCGTGATCATCTTTTAAGCTCAGGCGGAGTTTCACATCACGATTCGTTGCACCATCACGTTGCTCAAGATTCCATTTAGCATCGCGTTCCCCCCATCGATAGCCAATCGAGCCTTTCGGCGACGTGAGCATATTTGATGACTCATCAATTGCAATGGTTTTCCACTCGGGGTTATTGTCTTGTCCAGCTTTGTCATCCAAGTCACTCGCACGAAGGAACCTCCCTTGCTGCAGACCTCCTTTTTCGGACGGTTCCAACATGACGAGCATTGGCATATCCGAATAACGTCGTACATAATCATCGAAATACTGTGTTGTTTTGTTGACATAAAACTCTTTAAGAATGACATGTCCGAATGCCATGCTTAGTGCGGCGTCAGTTCCTTGCTTGGGTGCTAACCATTGATCGGTAAGTTTAGCCACCTCAGAATAATCAGGGGTAATGCCAATTACTTTCGTCCCTTTATATCGCACTTCAGTTAAGAAGTGAGCGTCGGGTGTGCGTGTTTGTGGAACATTCGACCCCCAACACATAATATAATTTGAGTTGTACCAATCCGCTGACTCGGGGACATCAGTTTGCTCTCCCCAAACTTGCGGTGATGCAGGAGGAAGGTCGCAATACCAGTCATAGAAACTTAAGCAATTACCACCGATTAATGACAGATAACGTGCACCTGCCGCATATGAAATCATCGACATCGCTGGGATAGGCGAGAATCCAAAGATACGATCGGGCCCATACTCTTTGGCCGTGTAGACATTAGACGCACCAATGATTTCGTAGACTTCATCCCAGTGCGCGCGAACGAACCCACCCATACCACGTTTTTCTTTATATTCTCGTGTTTTTGTGGGATTAGTAACAATTGACTCCCAAGCGTCTACAGGGTTGGCATGCTGCTTTTTTGCTTCACGCCATAGTTTAATTAAGCGCTTACGAATTTTGGGGTATTTAAGTCTATTCGCACTATATATGTACCATGAATAACTCGCACCGCGTGGGCAACCTCGAGGCTCATGATTAGGAAGGTCAGGACGAGTTCTAGGATAATCGGTTTGTTGCGTTTCCCACGTTACAAGTCCATTCTTGACATAGATTTTCCAACTGCATGAACCGGTACAGTTGACGCCGTGAGTTGAACGTACAACCTTATCATGCTGCCAACGTTGCCTATAACTGTCTTCCCACTGGCGGGGCTCTTGCGTTGTCACGCCATGACCTTCAGAAAAGTTTTCTCTTTTCTGGGTAAAATAACGTAGCCGATTTAGAAAGTGGCTCATGCCTGACTCCTTTTCGATGGCTTAACTAGTAAACGGTTAACGTGATACGTTAAACTGCGACTAATCCTAAACTCGTTTTCGAATGTACTCTGTGTATATAAGTAGACGTCAAGTGCAGGTATTATGCAATACGGTAAAAACAGCAAAAAACAGACAACTACCCATAAAGGGGTATGAGTGAGTATCTAGTAAAAAACTTGATTTTCAATACAATAGACAACTTAGAAAGCAAATAGACGGACTGTATTATTATGACCAATTACTTAGAGGTAACCCCTGATGAGCAGGGTATAAACCGTTCTATTGGTA
>NZ_MUFH01000260.1:0-3573 GCF_001996115.1 Salinivibrio sp. MA427 | reverse complement strand
GTAGTCTAGGGTCTCGGCCATTGAGAATATCGCTAATCGCACGTCGTGCGGTGGTTATGTGGTGAGCAACACTGTCAGTAACGGGGTGGGCAGCTTCCACCTCTGCAGGCGTAGGCATGGTATCGACCACACGGGTTCGAAGCTCGTCGGTTTTCAGTGGCATAGAGGACAGCCTTCCTCACATTTTTATCTGTTGCGAAGCCAGTAAGATAGCAAAAAAAGCGGCCTGTGAAAGCATCAATGTGATATCTGTTGGATTTTTTCTTCCAGAGCGGCAAGGTGTCACGCCTACCAACAGGTTACGCGTGACGATGATTGACGGATTGAATGAAGGTTATTATGTGACCCTGTCACTCAATCCCTTGAGCAATCTGTGTGTTTAATACTCAGCACTAGGATGAACAACTCAAGGTGAGATCTTTGTCTTCTTCCGCGGGCCGTTGTGCGAGATGGGCCAATGCCGGATGTGCATCAAAGGGAGCGGCTAATACAGTGATAAGATCGTGCGTAGGTTGCATGTTACCTTGTTCTGCGGCATCAATGGCTTGCTGAGCCAGAGAGTTACGCAAAATAAATCCAGGGTTTGTTGCTCGCATACGGTTTAGTCGTTCAAGCGAATCAAGATGATGGATACGTTGATGGTAATCGCTTAGCCATTCACTCAAGCTGTCGGTATCGGCAATCATGTCTGAAAACTGACTGAGGCTTGGTGCGGTGAGTAGGGCATCGTTTTCAATCTCGCTGAGCCGGCGAAAGAAAAGGGTATAATCGACACCTTCGCTCTCAAGCAATGAAAAGAGCGCATTAAATAAATGGCTATCACCCTGCTGTGCGTCCGATAAGCCCAATTTATCACGCATTGCTTTGCTATATGCCACTTGCAAATGATGTTCATAGCCGCCAAGAATGTCGTTGATCACCGCGCTGTCGAGCAGTGGTGTGAATGCGTAACCCAATGCGGAGAGGTTCCAAAGTCCAATGGCGGGTTGTTGGTTGAAAGCGTAGCGTCCGGTGTGATCCGTGTGATTGCAAATATTGCTGGGATTGAAATCATCTAAAAATGCGTAGGGGCCATAGTCAAAGGTTTGGCCCAGGATCGACATATTATCGGTATTCATCACGCCATGGTTAAAACCAACGGCTTGCCATTGAGCGATCATTCCAGCGGTGCGCTCGACAATTTCTTGCAGCAATGCCGCATACGGTTGCTCGGCTTTGGCAAGTTCAGGGAAATGACGCGCAATCACATAGTCGGCCAGTGTACGCAGCGCGTCATGTTGTTGGCTAAAAAATAAATACTCAAAATGACCAAAACGGACATGGCTTTCTGTCACCCGCAATAACGTTGCTGCGGTTTCCATTCGCTCACGCATGACGGGCGTGTCGCTCGTGGCCATGGCGAGGGCGTGCGTGGTTGGGATGCCAAGTCCGCGCATTGCTGCACTGGCTAAGTATTCACGGAGCGTTGATCGTAACACGGCCCGACCATCACCATGGCGACTATAAGGTGTTTTACCGGCCCCTTTTAGATGCCAATCCCACAGTGTGCCGCTGTTATCACGCCACTCGCCCAGTAATACGCCACGCCCATCACCGAGCGCTGGATTGTATTGACCAAACTGGTGCCCCGTGTATTTCATGGCAAAAGGCGTGCGGCCGGCCAAGGGTTGCTCTGCCGATAATAACGCGCGAAAGGTATCGCTTTTGATGTCTGCATCGGTTAAGCCGAGTTTTTCCGCCAAGGTGGCGTCATAGGTTAAAATTCGCCCGTTATCTAGCGGCGTTGGTGTAACGGACTTACCGAATGCGCTGCCCAATTGGCTAAAACTAAACCGAATGTGTTCGCCATTAAATACTGCCATGTTTCCCCCTTATTTGCTTTAGCCAGCCTAACAGGGTTACGACGACTAACAAGAGACAGAAAGTAAGGGTATTTTTTCTCCGACGCGTCGGATCAACAACGCATCTTACGTGCAAATTGCGTATACTTGGGGGCATTATTTTTTATCGTGTTGAGACAATGATTAAACTAGGCCAATTTAATACGCTTACTGTGGTCAAACAGGTAGACTTTGGGGTGTTTCTGGATGGAGATGACTACGGCAATATTCTCCTCCCCAAGCGTTATGTACCGCAGAATACTCAGCTTGGCGACGACCTTGATGTGTTTATTTATTTCGATTCTGAAGATGACATCATAGCGACCACCGAAACGCCTTATGTGCAAGTGGGTGAGTTTGCATCCTTGCGTTGTGTTGGGGTGAACTCAGTGGGCGCGTTTGTTGACTGGGGGCTGACTAAAGACTTGCTGGTGCCATTTAGTGAGCAACGCACGCGTATGGAAGAGGGCAAACCGTATGTTGTGCGCGTTTATACTGACAATGCATCAGGGCGCATTGTGGCGAGTCGTAAATTTAACAAGTTTATTAGCGACGCACAGCCCAAAATGCAACAGGGAGATAAAGTCACGGTACTGATCACGGATAACACCGATCTGGGCTATAAGTGTGTGGTCGACAATCAACACTGGGGACTGATTTATCGCGCTGAAGCGTTTGGTAAGTTGTTTATTGGCAAAAAACTCAGCGCCTACGTCAAACATGTACGCGACGATGGCAAAATGGATTTATCGCTACAAAAACCAGGTAAAGCCCGGGTCGATGAGTTAGGCGATAAAATCTTACGTACGCTGGAAAACAAAGACGGCTTCTTACCGCTGAATGATAAAAGTTCGCCTGATGCTATTTTTGCTTTGTTTCGTACGAGCAAGGCAACCTTTAAAAAGACACTGGGTGGCTTGTATAAGCAGCGACAAATCCGGATCGAACACGATGGCATTTACTTAACTAAGTTCGATTAACATGACAAAAAAATGCCCGGTACGTCCTGTTCCGGGCTTAGGGAAAAGGCTCATTGGAGCCCGATGCCAATTTAACTTTGTTTCCTATAGTGTAGTCTATCATTAGTGGTTTTCCAGCGCGTGAAGAAAATAATGCGGGCGTGGAAATGAAGATAAAAGGGTATCGCGACAGACGCGCGATACCCTGGGGATCATGGCTTGGGAATCGTTGTCCGCCACGCTTTCCATGCGGTTTTCCCTTCATCATGGAGTAAAAAATGCTGTTGATCCTGAGCGATAGGCTGAAGCGGCTTGTCCTCAGGGGTTGAGAAAGCAATCCCGCCTTTTAGCAAACTATCAATGGTACCGCTTTTTAAATCGGCACCGGTTAATCCTATCGAGACATCCACGCCTGATTGATTCCAAAATACAGAGTTCTCGCGTACTAAATAGGCATAGTCGGGAGCAATGTGTAACTCGAATAAAACGCGATCAGCGAGTTCACCCAGTGTTACTTTAGCGACAGTGCCTACTTCTATTTCTCGATACAACACAGGCGTACCTCGGGTCACTGAATGGCGCGCATCGCTTTCTAATATCAAAGTGAGTCCTTGCGGATACTTTGGCGTCTCATGCAGGACAAACTGCTGGGAAAACTCACCTTGGCCGGGCTCGACGGAGATATAAGTTCCAAATAAGGAGTCTAAGTTTTCTGTCTTGGTCAGACTTAGTAC
>NZ_MUFH01000026.1:0-25087 GCF_001996115.1 Salinivibrio sp. MA427 | reverse complement strand
TTCTCTGATAGCTTAGTGTGACGTTGTCACTATTAATTCCAGAGGCAGGGAAATATGTGGTAGTCTCACCCTACTGAGAACATGGAAGCACAGACTATGCTCGAACATCTCCAACAAATTGTGGTGTTGGCTGCCGTTGCACAAGAGCAGCATTTTACGCGCGCCGCTGAACGACTTGGTATTTCCAAATCACAAGTGAGTAAACAGGTTCGTTACCTCGAGGATCGTTTGGGCGTCCAACTGGTACAGCGTAACACCCGCTCGGTATCGTTGACCGAAGTGGGAACTCGATATGCGGATTATGGTAGCCAGTTAATGGCAACCTTAGATGAAGCCGAAGCCATGGTCGCAGGTTATCGGAATGAGGTAACCGGTAAGCTAAAAATCGGCGTCGCGCAGTCATTCGGTAATACTATAATGACGCGCCATTTTGCCAAATTCCGACAGCTGTACCCTGATCTTAATCTCGACATTAGTTTGTTCGACCATCGACCTAACCTGGTCGAAGAAGGCTATGACTGTTGGGTAGCGATTCATGAGCACCCTCCTGAGGGGATGGTGGCGAGAAAATTAGCAGACTGTCAGTTCAAACTGGTTGCTGCCCCAACCTACCTTGCGAATAACGGCACCCCGCAACAACTTAATGAATTACGTCATCATGACTGTATTACTTATCAAAGCCGTGAACGTCGTTATGACCAATGGCCCTTCACCAAGGCCAGCACGGAACAAGTGGTTCATATCAGCGGCCAATACACAATCAATAATGCCCCAGCGGTGCTCGAAGCAGTCAAAGCGGGATTGGGGATCGCCTATCTCGCGACCTATCTATTAAACGATGAGTTAGACACGGGTGAGCTGGTTGAGGTACTTCCCGACTGGCAGCCTTGTCTCGAACTGCCAATTTATATCGTTTACCCACGGCGTAAGCATCTTGCACCCAAGGTCAGAGAGTTTGTCGATTTCATGCGTGATAAAATTGGCGATCCACCGCCTTGGGATCGCCAATAAAGTGACAAGGTCACTCGGCGTTTTGTTCTCCTACAACGTCGACGACGTCGTCATCTGAAAGAACAGCACCTACTGTCTGTTGATTGAGGACTGGATTGGCGTACATTTGTTGCAAATATTCACGCGCCGCTTCAGGCGCTTGAGCAATTTTTTGCTCGTAAAGACGGCGTTCGGCTGGTGTGACACTGTCATGTTCTACCCCAGCCGCAATATAGTTGGCCGGATACAGCCGATACAGCTGATGAATTTGGCTATCGATCTTCGCCGCCATGGATAAAGAACATTTTTAAGATCGCAGGATCAGTGATGTCTTCGCCGGTTTTTGCTCGCCCTTCTCGTTGCGCTATCCATATAGACTGCCCTTCATCGAGAGAAAGACGTAAGTAAGCGGATAATTGTGATAGCGATTTCATCATTTCACGGGGGGCTTTAGCAGAGCGCTTAACAATAAAACTTTTATTCAGTTTCATCAGCTCCGTTGCACACGGCTTACGCAACAAGTTATCACCAATGGCGATTCTTACCGTATCTAATCCGCGCTGATGCAAACACCAATTCACTAAGGCGGGATCCATGGCAATATCCCGATGATTCGAGACAAAGAGGTACGCTTGGCTTGGGTCGAGATTTTCAACACCGGAGACCGTGACTTTATCGCAGCTTGTTTTGATCATCTTGCGCATATAGCTGGCAACATGTAGCTGCACATCCTGTACGGTTCTGATGTTATTCCACTTTTTGGTCAGATACAGTTTTAGCGCAGGCTTGAGTAGCCAACCGAGCGGGCCTGATGCGTGTGGATAGCGATAAGACAGAATCGCATTGATAAATTCATCATCTTGAATAAGACGCTGAATCGCACCTGGAACTTCTTCGTCATAATAAGGACGAATCTCTTGATAGGGATCGTTAACTGTCTGCACGTTCTTCCATTATAGCTAATAAAAACCGCGCTATTTTACGCAGCCAAACAAGGATTCAAAGTGAATCCACCGATATTTTCCACAGGTTGGAGGTCAGACCTTATTGCACCAAAAGGGTTCCCTTTCGGGGTGTGTACTTGACCTTAACAGCAAAAGTGCTCACCATTGCCGCCTTGTTACATTGAGACGCCATTATGAAGTACACCAGCGAACATACGTTTTACCAACCATCATCACTGACTTTCACGCCTCGTAAGCGTCGTTACACGGCTAATTTGCTGTTTGTTGAAGACGGCGTCGTATTTGTTCGCTTAGGGAAAGCCGACATCCCTGTGCATAGTGGTCAAGGGTTTTGGCTTCCATTTGAGTGTTTGCATGCCCTGACCATCACGCCAAACACTCGAGTACATCAACTGGCCATATCGCCACGTGTCACGCAGAAGCTGCCTACACAAGTTGGCCATATCGAGGTGTCCCCCCTGCTTGTTGCCAGCCTTTGTGCACTGCTTACGTCAGGATATCAGCCGTCATCATCAGCGCAAGCACGCCGGCTTCAAGCTGTCGCATTAGATCAGGTTTCACTCATGACACCGTCACAAACACTCGACCGACAAACCCAAAGCTTGGCAGATTGTGTGACACGAGCGCAAACAGGTCAACCACCCGCAAACGCTGAACAACACTATCAATTACAAGCACTCACGCAACTGACCATGGAAGATTTACACGAATATTTTATCGTGAGACAACTCCGTGCAGCCCTTAAATCGGGGCAAACATTAACCAAGGCGGCGACAAATATCGGCATCGCGCACGCGCAAGCAGAATCACTGTATGCGCGTTATACCGACACCTTCGAGGCGTGATACACAAGACGAATCAATCTATCATGTGCTAATACGCCCTGAACGCTGAATCGGTTAGCTGTGCCGCGACGTTCGGGGTGGTTAACTCACTAATGGGTAGTCCCTGCTGGAGTCGTTCACGTATGTGGGTACTTCGGACCACCACTTTTTCTGGCATTCCTAATACAGACCAGCGCGCAAGGATCTCGTCACTGTTCGCGAATTGACCAAACTTAACCAAGTTGTCTGGTCCAACAACAAAAGTTAACGCGGCCTCTGGATAATCTTGCTGTAACGCACTCAGCAGCATAAATGTTGTGACAGGGTCACCTTCAGCGCCAAGCGATGCCTCGCGTTGACATAGTGTCAGGTTCGAGAGCGCGACATCATCGATAAACGTCCGCACCCACGCACAGCGAGTGTCATAAGGCGCCATCGCTTTCCCCCAAGCATGCTTGTAGCTAGGGACCAGCAATACCTGATCAAAGTGGTTCAGTTGTGCTAATACCGACGCATGGCCTTGCGTCGGCGGATTAAAAGCACTACCAAACACTGCAATTTGCTCTGTCATCGTATTCTCTTAGCCGAACCATTCTGGATGCGGTGGATATCGCGCATAATGATGCCATGAAACCAATCAAAAACCTAACACGTAACCAGCAACGCGAAGGGATTGATTTGGCTATACCCAACGCGCCAGAGATCATGCACAATAATACGCAGCCAAACCTTCATTAAAGTCGCATGCCAGAGTTAAAAAGAGGAACACAACATGGAACACCCGATCCGCGAAGAAATGCGCGTGCAACCCACGATTGACGCAGCACTCGAAGTACGCCGTCGCATTGCGTTTATCAAAGCCATGCTACAACGTTCAGGGACCCGGAGTCTTGTATTAGGCATTAGTGGAGGCGTCGATTCTTCAACATGTGGAAAACTGGCACAATTAGCCGTTGACGAACTTAATCAAGCCGCAGGCACCGAGCAATATCAGTTTATCGCGGTACGCT
Source organism: Salinivibrio sp. MA427 (assembly GCF_001996115.1). NCBI lineage: Bacteria > Pseudomonadati > Pseudomonadota > Gammaproteobacteria > Vibrionales > Vibrionaceae > Salinivibrio > Salinivibrio sp. MA427. The sequence goes on along the minus strand of NZ_MUFH01000026.1, from coordinate 21,298 downwards.
TACCCTACGGTGAGCAAAAAGATGAGGATGAAGCCCAACTCGCGCTATCATTTATCCAACCAAGTAAAATCGTGACCGTCAATGTGAAACCCGGTGTCGACGGTACACATCAATCGGTACTCGATGCAGTGTCGGAAGTCGGCCTATTGCCAGCAAACGAAGGGCGGATTGATTTTGCCAAAGGCAATGTTAAAGCACGCGCCCGAATGGTTGCACAGTATGAAATTGCCGGTTTAACCCAAGGTTTGGTCCTCGGCACCGATCACTCAGCAGAGAACATCACCGGCTTTTATACCAAATTCGGCGATGGCGCCTGCGATCTTGCCCCTTTATTTGGTCTCAATAAACGCCAAGTGCGTCAACTTGCCGCCCACTTAGAGGCGCCGGATGTGTTAGTTCATAAAGTCCCTACCGCGGATTTGGAAGACTTATCGCCACAAAAAGCCGACGAAGACGCATTACAACTCACGTATGAGCAAATTGATGATTTTCTTGAAGGTAAGCCAGTCGATAATGCGGTGAAAGAGAAGATTATTAAGGTGTACCAGGCAACGCAGCACAAACGACAGCCCGTCCCGACTGTGTATGACTTAGATAACTAACGACTAAGCATTAACCGCGTCGTCGAAAACAGCGGTTAAGAGATCGACGCGTGGAGCTGATGATCAGGATGTCGGTCTGCGTGTTGGCCGGCATCAATCAAGCCATCTAGCTCTTGCCATAAGTTGTCACACAAACCGGGGCGATATACAGCAACGCGAAAGCCGCCGTGTTCGCGTTGATATTGCTCAAACCGTTTTGGGCTGTGTTCACTACTGGCAATGACGTTCGCGAGTCGATCACAGGTTTTTACCACCAAGGCAAGCCAAGCCGCCTCATCCGTGACATCAAGCACAATCAAACGCTGGTTTAACGCGCGTTTTCGCTCTTCGCGATTGGGTCGGCGCGGATCGGTCACCAGCATCACAGCGCGGGCTACCGTGGGGCCGAAAAGCGCAGAGATCTCATCCACACGCGTCGCGGTGTCTTCCAAAATATCGTGCAGTTGCGCCACAATACGTGCTTGTTCACCAAAAGGCGTGGCAATCCGCTCGACATGATCCAGGTGACAACGATAGGGCTGAGCGCCATACCGCTGGAGGGCATGTCTTACCCTCGCCCACTCTCGCGCTTGTTCCAGCCGACTACCCATCCAACACTCCTTTACTGACCTACTTTAAATTAATCAGGGATTGTTGGAATTGTAAATAAAAACACAATATGTTTGCAGTGTGTCTCACTCTTCAGACGAAGAGGCTTGAGCCGCTTGCGCTGCTTGCGAACGTATTTCATTGGCAACCTGCATAATCGCCTCACCGCTGCTCATGCCTTTTGCCATCAGCGCGTGAATGCGCTCTGCCGCTTCTTGTTGTTGCTCGTGGTTTAGCGTAACGCCGTCAAACATTCGGTTACTCTCTTGATGATCAATGATTGGTAAGTGATGATTAAAAAAGGCAGGCCATTTTAGGGCCTGTCCAATCATTTGTCATGCAGTAACTGATTTAAAACGTAAAGGCCAGCTGAGCGGAACCACCATAGCTGTTGCTATCGATGATACTCGCGGCGATATCAAGATTGGCGACACCAAAGGGGGATAAACCAAGACCGAGGGTAAAGGCATTATCGACATTGTCTTCTAGATCCGCACGATAGCCGGTGCGTAGTTGCGCATGGCCAAAGGCGTCAAACTCTGCCCCGACTCGGAAAAACTGGGTGTCATCATCCACATTAAGCGTACCTTTAAAGCCGCTTTTCTTGTTGAGATCTAAATCGGCAGCAACGGTCACAAAGTCAGACACAAACGCCGAGCCCAGGGTAAATTGCGGCTCAAGCTCATAAGTGAAACGGTTGTTATTGATGGTTACGGTATCGACATCTTGGCTAACCAGGTTCTTACCGGCAAGGCCGATCTGGTACGGGCCCGATTGCCACACGGCGCCCAAATCAAGATTGAAAGCATTTTCTTCTTCGCGGTAGCGGCTGTCATCCCAGTCATCGCTATCATAAGCATCAACCGAGACGCCATAGTTATAGGTAGTGATCCGTTGCAGTTTAGGCGTTACCCCCACCGCAACGCGCTGGCCGGCAATATCAAGGTTGGTTGCCAGTGCCACCCCTAACTCACCAACCCCGGCGGCAAGAATGGTTGCTGAGGATTCTGGTGTAAAGTTACCAGTTGATTGATTAAAGTCATCGGAATCGATATCTGTTAAGACTGCTCCCTCAATTAACCCAGATGTATAGAGTGTCGCCGAGATAGAGCCTGTGGGAATCCCCACCGCAGCACCAACACCGGCATTGACGTAGGCTTTATCGCCTTGCACCGCTCTCAGTGAAGATTCAATTTTTGTTGCATCTTGTTGGTCAAACGCATCGGCGACATCATCGAGGCCGTCAATAAGCTCATCGGGATCTCGCGCTTCGGCACCAATATACGGGATAAGCACCCCAAACGCGCTATCGGGATCAAGTGCAGCCAAAGCTGGGTTATGAAAGCCTGCGGAAAGATAATCCCCCGATGCCACGCCGACCCCACCCATGGCATTGGCACGGGCATCGGTTGGGTTAGTCGCCGCCAACGCACTGGTTGAGCATGCGACCAGTGCCACCACAAGCGCTTTTGTTTTAAAGGTCATTGCGTTACCCCTATGTTTTGATTTGCTATTTGAAAGGCAAGCATAGAGATAAACGTGAAAAATTGGACCGATCTCACTAAAAAGGTGTGAACTTTATCAAATTGACCATAACGCAAATGCCTATTTATTCGTCACTTTGTTTGTCCGAGCGGCTCGGCGCTATCCTATTTAAAGCGTCAGGATCCAAATCCGGTAAATCAATCGCCCGGCCGATACGCTGAACTTCTTCAATTGACAGCGCGCCCTGCCAGCGCCGTTCAATCAGGGCAACACTAAACCAGTATTGACCATTAGGAACATCTAACATTGGCAGCTGGGTAGGAAGCCGCTTATGCTTTTCAGCAGACCAGATCGGGGCACCATCCGGTTGATTGTGCGGATACAGGTTAAGGCTCAGAAAGGGCCGTTGACAAGTTGAGTTAAAATCATCAAAAGGGGCAATGTGCCAGCTTCGGGTATCTTTCCAGCTCAATGTTTGACGTGGCTGAGGCTGGGTGAGAAGCAACCAACTCGACCACGTATGGCCTGATACTGACTCGGCTGTGAGTTGATAAAGACCTTGGGAAATAGGATCGGAAAGGCCATCTTTGATCAAACGCCAACCGTGTTGCTGCGCCGGAGAGAACTCACCACGCATCACCGTTTGATCCGGCCATTTTTTTAACGTGAGTGCATTCACCCCCGTTTGCGACTCCCCTGACACTTGGAGCCGATAATACACCCGACTCGTGGTTTGGACCGTTTCGCGACGCACAGATATATTGCTCAACCAATCAGGCAATGTCTTTTGGCTTAAACTGCGCCCACAGTCTTCCGTGATCGCGAGCGCAAGCAGCTGAGCGAGATGATCCTGCTTGGCAGCAGAAAGATTGGGTTGCTGCCAGGCTTCAATCATGGCCTCTACACTGGCTGCGGTTTTTCCATTTAATAGGCGCTGATGGGCACTGGTTAACGCGTCATTGCCGTTAAACCACGCAGCCTGCGCGCCACCAGCACCCAGCATAGTTGCTAATAGTCCAAAGAGAGCGCGCGTTTTCATCATGCCTTCATGCGATAGCCGACGCCACGTAGCGTCTCGATATTCACCGAGGGCAGCTTCTGGCGTAGTTGTAATATATGGGTGTCAACCGTACGCGTGGTAGGATAATGGTTATACCCCCACACTTGATCGAGCAATTCATCACGCGTAAATACACGCCCTGCGTTTTTGGCGAGGAAATGCAACAAGTCAAACTCAGTGCGTGTCAATGTCATCTCTTGGTCACCACAAAAGACTGCACGACTCGCGGTATCGATTCTCACCTCATTGATTACGAGATCGTCACTCGATATTTCCGCTTCTCCGACAGGGTGACGAAGATGAACACGCACGCGCGCGAGCAGCTCTGCTTCGGCAAAGGGTTTAGTGATATAATCGGTAGCGCCCGAGTCTAATCCGCCAACGCGATCACGCACGGACACCATGGCTGTCAACAAGATCACTGGCACGGTTTTGAGTTTATTCCAATCCGCGAGCCATTCGATTGAGTCGCCTTCAGGCAGTTGGCGGTCCAAGATGACAAGATCCGCATCTCGCCATAACTCAGCAACTTTCGTCGCACTATCAGCATATAAACACTGGTAGCCCGCTTGCTCCAAACTTGCCAATAAGCCGTCTGCTAGATTGGCATCATCTTCAACCAGAAGTAACGTCGGTTGCGTCACAATGAATCTCCAAAGTAAATGTGGTGGGGGGACCAGAAAGGATTAACTTGCCCCCCATTCTCTCAATCATCGATTCTACGATCGTCAGCCCGAGCCCAAGACCGCTCTGGCTGACAAAGGGTTTACGTATGTGCTTCCAATCCTTGGCGGTCAGATCGCCTTGGTCGCATATTGCAATGGTGAAACGACCCGCTGATACCTTTGCATGCACTTCAACCGGGGCGACACCATATTTGACCGCATTGGCGATCAAATTGTTCAATGATGTCGTTAACCAATAGACATTGGCCCGCACCGCGCCATCTTGACTTACCTGAAGCGTCACTTGATGTTCTTCACAAATGTATCCTAACCATTCTTCGATAGACGGAATCGTTTCTTTGCCCAATGGCTTTTGATTCGACTGCAAGTAATCCTTACTCGCTTCCGCCAGCTGTTTTAGACGCCTTGAATCTTCACACAAACGACGAAACTCATCATAAAAGGGCTCTGGTAACGTATCGAATTTACGCCGAAACCCCTCAACCGTCATCGACAAGCTGGCAATGGGGGTACGTAACTCGTGCGTCAATATTTGTAATACCAGCATACGCTCTTGCATCAACCGACGCTGTACCGTCCATCGGTTAAATCCCCAACCACCGAGGGCAACCAGGTTGATGATAATCAGCGCACCGACAAGATAAGGCCAATAGCTAGGCGCTTTTTCTTCATTCCAACAAATGTTCCCCACACGGGCCAAACAAAAATCTTGCTCCCCCCGAGGCGTAAGGTGTAAATCAAATTCAGCAACAAGAGGTTGCCATTGCTGCGCGGCATACAAATGGTAATAGCTGCCCACACGGATCCACATTTCATTTTGACTAGCTAAGGCTTTAGCGCCGCCATTTAGAGCCTCGACCGCTGATGAATCCATTCTTTGTAGCCGACCGAGTAAACTGTCAGGCTCGGCTTTTGGTCGCTCTTGGATATGAAAAAAGCGCACAAGTTCGCTACGTCGCGCGGGGTATTTCTCCACGTATTTGGCCGCATAGCTCCCGCCACCGGGATGAATAAATCCCGAGCGAGAAAACCAAGCCACCGGAAGCTGGGTGTTATTACACATAGCACGAGTAAACACCAAAGGCTCTGTCACTTGCGGATTCACCGGCCAAGGTCCTTGACACTTTTGCGCAGCCTGATAGAGCCGGCGAATATCTTTTAACGGATAACGAGTCGTCTGTGGTAATAGGCTATCTGGACTTAGCAACACCCGCGGAAAGGCACGGTTAATACCGATGAGGTTATAACGCGCAATAGGATCCGCCAAAAGCAACTGCGCTCGGAACGCAGTCATTTGCTCTGAAAATGTCGTCGCCGCCATGGCTGGCCAGGCTGTCAGCGTGAAAATGATTAGCAGCAGAATTCGCATAGTGACAGCTTACCACCAAACCTTGAAATAATGTCAGTGCATTGTAAGTTCGCGCCGCTCGGATGCAAGCTCTCGAATCAAAGGTATGATTCTGTTCATTGCGAGGAGAAGATCAGAGCTGTACTCACTGCCGCAGCTACCGACTACGCATAAAAAAGAGCCAGTCAATTAACTGGCTCTTCTGAGCAATAGTGCTTTAATTTATTAGCAGGCTATTGGGCTATAGCGCCTTAGAAATCGCCTCGACGCTTTGCTTGGCATCGCCAAAGAGCATGGTGCTGTTGTCTTTAAAGAACAATGGATTTTGTACCCCAGCATAGCCGGTATTCATTGAACGTTTAAAGACCACCACATTTTTGGCATTCCAGACTTCAAGTACAGGCATGCCTGCAATGGGGCTAGAGGGATCATCTGTTGCAGCGGGGTTAACTGTGTCGTTAGCCCCGATCACCAGTACCGTATCCGTATCCGGGAAATCATCATTAATTTCATCCATCTCTAATACGATGTCATAGGGGACTTTCGCTTCTGCGAGCAACACATTCATATGCCCAGGCAAACGCCCTGCAACGGGGTGAATCGCGAATCGCACGTCAATGCCCATATTACGCAGTTTTTCTGTTACTTCGTAAACAGGATATTGCGCTTGCGCAACGGCCATACCATAGCCGGGTGCGATCACAACACTGTTGGAGTCTTTTAGCATTTCTGCGACTTCTTCAGCGGTACTCTCGCGGTATTCACCGACCTCTTCATCACCCGATGACGCGGTGCCATCTGAACCAAAGCCACCAGCAATCACACTAATGAATGAGCGGTTCATGGCCTTACACATGATGTAAGACAAAATGGCACCCGATGAGCCGACCAATGCCCCCGTGACGATCAGTAGATCGTTCGCCAGCATAAAGCCTGCCGCTGCCGCTGCCCAACCGGAATACGAGTTCAGCATAGACACCACAACCGGCATGTCTGCGCCGCCAATCGAAGCGACAAGGTGATAACCAAAGGCCAGCGCGATGAGCGTCACCACAATGAGTGCGAACGTGGAGCCTTCGGCATTGACGAAGTTAATCAACAGTAAAAAGGAAACCACGACGGCTGCAAGGTTAAGCTTATGACGATGCGGTAACGCCAGCGCTTTCGACGAGATCACGCCACGCAGTTTACCAAAGGCGACAATCGACCCGGTGAAAGTCACTGCACCGATAAACACGCCTAAGAAGATCTCAACTAAGTGAATATTAAGCATCGCACCGGTCAGCGGTGGATGATCAATATAGGTGTTAAAACCGACTAATACCGCCGCCAGGCCGACAAAACTGTGCAGCATCGCCACCAGCTCCGGCATTTCGGTCATCTCAACCCGTTTGGCGTAGTAAATACCAATCGCGCCGCCAATGACCATCGCGAGTATAATCCAACCAACGCCTTGAACATCGGGACCCCAAATCGTCGCCACCAGCGCGATGGCCATCCCGGTAATCCCGTAGTAGTTACCGGCACGCGCAGACTCTTGCTTTGAGAGCCCAGCCAAACTCAGAATGAAACAGAGTGCGGCAACAATATACGCAGCTTGTACCAATCCTTCAGACATTCTTTCTCCTTACCCTTTACGGAACATTTCAAGCATGCGCTTTGTAACAGTAAAGCCGCCAAAAATATTGATACTGGCGATCAACACGGCAATGAAGGAGAGGAAGGTAACAAAACCGATCCCTTGTCCTACTTGCAATAGCGCCCCGACGATAATGATGCCTGAAATCGCATTGGTGACGGACATCAGTGGCGTGTGTAGCGCATGGGTTACATTCCAGACCACGTAGTAGCCTACAACACAGGCAAGCACAAACACGGTCAAATGAGAAAGGAACTCACTTGGGGCGTAGTTGGCAACCCAGCCAAACGCCCCCAACCCGGCGGCCATTAAGCCATACTTGGTTGCCCGTGACGTTTTTTTCGCCTCTGCTTTCGGTGCAGGTTCGGGTTTAGGTTCCGCTTTCGGTTGTGCCGACACTTGAATCGGCGGTGCAGGCCACGTCACTTCGCCTTCTTTAATAACGGTGACGCCACGTACGACTACATCGTCAAAATCAATGGCAATATTGCCGTCTTTTTCTTTGCAAAGCAGTTTGGTGAGGTTAACCAAGTTAGTGGCATACAGTTGTGATGACTGAGTCGGCAAGCGCCCTACCATATCGGTATAGCCAATCACTTTGACCCCATTTGGCGTGGTGATGACTTGGTCTTTTTCGGTGTACTCACAGTTGCCACCATTGGCGGCTGCCAAATCAACAATCACACTCCCGGATTTCATGCTGTCTACCATCTCTTTGGTAATCAGCGTTGGCGCAGGTTTACCAGGGATCAGCGCCGTGGTGACGATAATATCGACATCTTCTGCTTGTTGCGCATAGAGCTTTTGCGCAGCCTGATTGAATTCATCCGACATCTCTTTGGCATAGCCATCACTGCTGCCTGCACTGTCTTGTTTGAAGTCCACTTCAAGAAAGTCAGCGCCCATGCTTTCAACTTGTTCTTTCACCTCTGGGCGAACATCAAAGGCACGAACAATGGCACCTAGGCTCCCGGCAGCGCCAATCGCAGCCAGACCTGCCACCCCGGCACCGGCAACAAATACCTTGGCAGGCGGTACTTTACCGGCCGCGGTGATTTRCCCGGTAAAGAAACGGCCAAATTCGTGGGCCGCTTCGACAATAGCGCGATAGCCCGCAATGTTTGCCATCGAGCTTAGCGCGTCTAAAGATTGTGCACGAGAAATCCGCGGCACGGCATCCATCGCCATCACATTAACATTGCGCGCCGATAATCGCTCAAGCAGCTCTTCGTTTTGGGCAGTCCAGATAAAGCTGACAAGCGTGGTGCCTGCTTGTAGTCGTTCCACTTCATCTTGACCGGTTTGTTCAATCACACCCGGTGCGTTGACTTTAAATATGACCTCAGACTGCCAAACGGCATCCGTATCAACAATGGTCGCCCCGGCAAGTTCGTACGCAGTATCTTCGAAGCTTGCTTTTTCGCCCGCTCCCTTTTCTACCACTACGTCAAAACCGAGTTTGATAAGCTGTTCCACCGACTTTGGCGTCGCAGCTACCCTCGTTTCATTAACGAGCCTCTCTTTTGGAACACCAATCTGCATAGCTATTCCCTGAATGTTGGCTTATAAAAAATTTTTTAATCGTCACAGGTGAGTACCACCTGAGAGACATTCACTGACTAAATTCGTATTGAAAACGGTTTTACCCATTGTTCACTCAGTTGCGGGGGTCAGTAATTTGTGCTTAGCAACGCAACAGCCTTAACTTAACGAGTTTATTCCTTAATCACCACAGGGCGAGGATCGCCATTAGGGTATAAATGTGATCCAATCGACAATTTATCTGTTTTTATTGTTCATAGTTATGCATTAATTTTGGTATCACTCAGCATCGCCTAACCGCCACGCGCAAAAATCTTGTCGCCATTCTGGTCAATCATCATTTTGGCCTTTGTGATCATCAAGCTATTTGCATCGTCTTGATTTCCCAATAGATCAGAACGGATAAAGTGATGGGTCATCACCTGTTCATCGATTTCTTTGCAAATACGCCCGCATACACGGTACTGGCCGCTTTCTGCGGTCGCTTCGGGGTAAATCAAATAGCCTTTGTAATCTGTTGGGGTCACAGTCGCTTTAGCTTGTTTCGATTGACCACCAGAAAAAAGTGCGGAAAACCATCCCATCTTTCTTTACTCCTTTTTATCTTTCGGCTCGGACAAATCAGGCAATATATGATTGGTTAATGCCAAGGGTGATTAAACCACAAATAAAAAAACGCCACATCTCGATGATGTGGCGTTTCGCGTTCTGTCTACGTTTTTGTCGTCTTATCGGTTTATGCCGATATCACGCTGCAAATGCGCCGGTAAACGGCTTGCATCATAAGCAGGTGCTTGCGTGCTGCGGGTAAACAACACATCCATGGCATGAGCGATCAGTCCTTTGATAGTTACCGCGTAAGATCGACGTGAACGTGTCATATTAACCGTTGCAGTCGTCATACGATCCTCGCTTTATTTTCTGAATCACTCGGCGCGTAGTATAGGTGGCTAACCCACAATGATAAATTGATGAAAATTAAAGCATAGGATTAGTTTTTATAATCCGAAAAGCAAGCAATCGCTAATCAGAAAACCATGTTAACTTACGGTTAAAAAAGCGCCTATTTGCTTTTATGTGCCCTTGAGCTGTCATTATATTTATTTTGTTTGAAAGCCGTCTCCACGCCCATGCGATACCTTGTCACTTGCACATAGCCGTGTCTTACTTATTAAAAATGGCGATTTATCGCTCGATTATCAATTAAAACCTGATAACATCAATGTTACACATGTCACTAAGGTGTTGACCATGCTTGCGTTTCTAGCCCGACACTCTGCGATCTTTCTTTTTATTGCTGCGCTGATTGGCTTTGCATTTCCAGCGGTATCGCTAGCGTTGTTTCCTTTTCTTCCCTATGTTTTGTTTGCGCTGATGCTATTTACACTGCTTGGCATCCACCAAGGTTTACTGGTAAAAGCACTGGGCCAGTGGCAAGTGTGGGTATATGCATTTATTCATGCGGTGGTATTAACGCTGATAACCTGTTCGATCGCTTGGTTATTGGGTGCATCGACAGGGTTATTACTCGCGATTAGTGGGATCTGCGCAACCGGCTCCTTGTTTGCCACACCCGCCATTATCCGTTCGTTAGGCATGGACGCGCTGATCGCCATGGCCTACACCATCGCCTCAACGTTGCTGATGCCAGTTGTCTTATTCGTCAATTTAACAATATTCAGTGGTGATGCTTTTTCACTCGATTTACAAAGCTACGTGATTCGATTAGTGGTATTTATTTTCGGCCCCATGGCGTTCGCTGCGATTTTTCACGCGCTGGTTAAGCCCGAAAAACTCAAACGCATTCACGGCAAGCTCGCACAGTTTACTATTGTGCTGGTGTTTAGCTTTCCTTTGGGACTGGTGGGGCCATTTGGAGAAACCTGGCAAAAAGATCAAGCGTATGCCCTAGAACTGTTAGCAATTTCAGTCGCAATTTGCATGCTTTTTTTTACCATTGCCTTCGGTTTATACCGGCGACAAGGACAAGCAGCCAGTATGATCGCTGCGGTGACCGCTGTAAATCGCAATGTATTACTGACCTATACTGTTGCCGGCGTCGCACTTGGCCCGGTATTTTTACCCTTAATCGGTGCCATTCAGTTACCCATTTACTTACAGCCACTTTTGGTTCGCTGGGCCATGCGTCACGCGCATCGCGCTGACACGCAGGTACCCTAGCGCGGCTCGTTTATACAACCGGTACAAAATAAACCAAAGATGCCCAAGCTATCAGCCAAAAGCTAATCAACCCCACATCAAACCAATCACGTTTTTCCATCACCTTCACCTTTCGATAGTATGGCTACATTCAGGGCACCTATTACTGTTATCGACAATAACGACCCAAACTTAATCTAACGGCAACGTTATGCCGAACGTGCAACCTATCGATGAATAAGCAAAGGATGGGCCAAGTTATTGACCCCAACAGGTTTGTGTCTGATCGGGTGTACTCAAATAACACACTAAAGGCTGGCTCGGGAGCGCGAGTGCGTTTTGCTGCCGTGCATACCGAATAAAACACTCCGCCATTGATAAACCAATTGAGCGACGACGGCCTGTCTGCAGTGCGTCATAGCCCTCTTTACCTTGTGCCGTATAAGATGAGGACACACCGGTATATCGGTGCGCATCGTCCATCGCCACCCAATGCTCACCCCGTTTGATTTCTAATTGGGTGATGCGCTGCCCCATCGGGCGCCACGCTTCATAACGATAACGGATAGCGGCACAATACGGGAAACTGCCGGTCCCAAGGCCAGCAACGCCATTGTTGGTCGCGTTGTTGATTGCCCCTTCTAACGCGCTGCGGATTTGTTCGCCTGTCACTCGATACGCGATCACGTCGATCGCAAACGGCAGCAGTGTACCGGCAATTAATGCAGCAGAAAGCGGGCCAGCGTTCAATCCAACTCGAACCCCTCCCGCATTATGTATCGCAAACTCCGCATCAATCCCTTGCTCACGCGCCGCCCAAAGAAAACTCTCGGTGACCAAAGGGGCCACGTCGCTACTGCCTTCGCCGTCAGGGACGCGAACATGGCGTAAACGCTCAGGCACATGCGTGACAATATCACGCTCTAATTGTGCCACTTGTGGACGATACGTCTGTTGCAAGTGGTGTTTTAGATCTAAATCACTCGGCAAAATGAGTACATTCGACTGACTATTCAGATAGTCGCGCGCCGCTTGATAAGAAGTGGCGGTTAATTGCTGCTCGCGCGACGCATCCATCGCCAAACTGCGTCCAAGCAGCACGTAATTTTGACCATTAAAGGCTGTTGGCCGACCTTTTTCATCGATGGATAACGTAAAACGGCCAATAGATTGCGCATGGCACCCGGCTTGCACAATCCAAGTATCATTCACTTGATACCCGTATGGATCTTGGGCCTCGAGACCAATATTTTGAAAATCGCCTTGTAAGACATGTGTGTGCCCTCCCACAATCACATCAATGCCTTTGACTGCTGCTGCGAGTGCCTTGTCTTTGTCATAACCAAGGTGGCTTAACAAAATAATGGTGTTGACCCCTTGAGCACGCAAATACGCCACCGTATTTTTAGCTATCTGGGTGGCAGGCAAAAACGGCGTATCGTGATCGGGATGTGCCAGTGCCGCCATTTTCTCAACCGCCAAGCTAAACAGACCAACCTGGTGGCCCGCGTAGGTTTTGATCAGGGTGCTCGCACGTGCGTGCTCTGGCAGGTATGGCATCAAGCTAGGCTNCCGGATGACGAAAGTGCTTCACCGCCGATGCAATGCGTGCGAATCCACCGCAATTGGCATATACCCGTGTGTCTTCGCTATCTAAGCTGAGCGAGACAGGCGTAGACTCAAAGTGTGAGTGCGTATCGTTAATATGCGCGATGGTTAATGAGAATGGTTGTCGTGCTGTCATAATAATCCGTGCCACAACACAAAAGAAGATGATACAAGCTTAACATTGACATATACAAGAAAGGTTAAGTTTTTGATAGATTACTACCTAATCCACAACAGGGAAGCGTGACGACATGCAAGTGAACAAGACCAAAGTGGCTTTTATTGGCCTCGGCGTGATGGGATTTTCGATGGCCGGCCACCTGCAACGTAACGGCTACCCAACCCGGGTTTACAACCGGACCCCCGGCAAGGCCGAAAGCTGGTGTACAACCTATCAAGGACAGAGTGGATGTACCCCTGCTGAGGCAGTCACTGACGCTGACATTGTCTTTATGTGCGTAGGTAACGATGATGACGTACGCAGTGTGGTCTATGGCGACATTGGTGTGCTGGCCAATATGAAAAAAGGCAGTACCTTGGTGGATCACACTACCACCTCTGCAGAGCTGGCGACTGAACTTGCCGACGTGTGTAACCGACAAGGTATTCACTTTTTGGATGCGCCTGTTTCCGGAGGTCAAGCGGGCGCCGAAAACGGCAAACTTACTATTATGGCAGGTGGCGATCCTGCTGTATTTCGTCATGCTGAACCTGTGATGACAGTTTACGCCAGTGCGATTGAGCATATTGGCCCAAATGGTAGCGGCCAGCGCTGTAAAATGGCCAACCAAATATGTATTGCCGGCGTCTTACAAGGCTTATCCGAGGCACTCACCTTCGCGCAATCCGCTGATCTCGATATCGAAAAAATGATCAATGCCATTAAGCATGGAGCCGCGGGCTCCTGGCAAATGAATAATCGGGCATCGACTATGGCACAGGATCAGTTTGATTTTGGCTTTGCGATTGATTGGATGCGTAAAGATCTGGGCTTTTGTTTAGAAGAAGCCGCCAAATTAGGCGTGAACCTTCCCTTAACCGAGCAAGTGGATCAACAGTACAGGCAGCTGCAACAGCGCGGATACGGTCGTAGTGATACCTCAGTCCTGATCAAGCAGTTTGATACGGATACTAAACCATCTTCATCAACCTAACCTAAAAATATGGCAATCCTCGGCACTTGAGGCCGAGGAAAGGCTAAACAAGGTGTATACTAAAGTTAACCAATAAGGAGGGGTGTAATGACAGCTATCTATGTAATCTGCGCCATCGCCATGATCATTGGCCTGTTCACCTTATACGCACCCTCTATTGAAAAATGGTGTGATAAGCAATTAAGCCCGAGAAAGAAAGATACGTAGTTATTCACACCTGCCCCAGCTTTTCTCATCGATACCGTTAAGTGGTATGATGCGCGCCATTGTCGCGCCACTGACTTGTATGACGTTGGCGCATTCGCATCAGCAAGGTTGTACAAACATGGTTAACAACAAGATCCAGTGGTTTCCGGGCCATATGCACAAGGCTCGCAAAGAAATCGAAGAAGTCGTCCCTAAGATCGATGTGATCATCGAAGTGCTCGACGCACGCATCCCCTTTAGTAGCGAAAACCCTCTGATCCGCACACTGCGTGGCGACAAGCCAGTGATCAAAGTACTGAACAAACGCGATCTTGCCGATCCGGCCATGACAGATATTTGGATGGCCCACTTGGAGCAAGAGCAAGGCGTTTCAGCAATGGCAATCACCACGCAGCAGCAAAGTGAAGTCAATCGAATCATGGAGCGGTGCCGCGCACTGGCCCCTCATCGCGAAGCCATGGGTAAAAATATTCGCTCGATGATCATGGGGATCCCTAACGTAGGCAAGTCCACCATCATTAACAGCCTTGCTGGTCGAGTGATTGCAAAAACAGGTAACCAGCCCGCCGTGACGCGCCAGCAGCAACGGATTAACTTGCAAAACGGCGTGGTGCTCTCTGATACACCGGGAATTTTATGGCCAAAGGTTGAGAATCCACATAGCGGTTTTCGTCTCGCAGCAACCGGCGCTGTGAAAGATACAGCAATGGACTACGACGAAGTGGCTTTTTATACCGTGGAGTACTTGGCGAGTGCCTACCCCGAGCGGCTACAAGAACGCTATCAGCTTGATGTATTACCCGACACAGACATTGAGTTGATGGAAGCGATTGGTGCCAAGCGCGGTTGTCTGCGCGCGGGAGGGCGGGTTGACTTGCACAAAGCCTCAGAAGTGCTGTTGCATGATTTACGCGCCGGTGCGCTAGGTGGCCTCACGTTAGAGAAACCGGACATGATTGAAACCGAGCTGGTGCAGGTTGAAGAAGACAACGCCCGTCGAGAGGAAGAAAAAGCCGCTAAAAAAGAGGCCCGTCGTAAGCGTTACCTCAAAAACAAACGTTAATACAATTCGTGACATAACAACCAGTCACATGCCAAAGGGGCATTCGGCCCCTTTGGCAAGGATGCAGCTAGACTTTAAATTGCCCCACTAATTGTTGCAACGCCGTATTTGCCGCTTGTAAATCATGTGCACGCTGCTCGGTAGTTTGCCCATGTTGATGCAGCTTGGCGACGATATCACGGATAGACGTCATGGTTTGACTAATATCTTCAGTGACCTGGCTTTGCTCGGTGGCGGCCGTGGCGATTTGCGTGCTTAGCTCGTCAACCTGCGTCACCGATTGGGTCATGGTTTCAATCCGCTGCTCAACCTGTTGGCTACTCTCTGAAGATGAAACACACTGCTCTCTCGTCTCCTGCATAGATTGACTGGCCTGTGTCACAGCGTCACTGACCTGTGCCAACATCTTATCGACTTCACCGGTGCTCTGTTGCGTCCGCGAGGCGAGGTTTCTCACTTCATCCGCGACAACCGCAAAACCGCGTCCCTGGTCGCCCGCCCGAGCCGCTTCAATCGCCGCATTTAAGGCCAGTAAGTTAGTCTGTTCTGCAATATCACCAATCACGCCGAGAATGGATTCAATTGCTTTAGTATGCTCTCGCATTTGTGCGACTTTTTGCTCACTGGTTTCCACGTTATCGACGAGGGCTAAGACACTGCGTGTCGATGCCTGCGTCTCTTCACGGGCTTGCTGGGCTTCTGATTGCATCTGACGCGTGACATCATGGCTTTGATTAACGTTTTCCGCGACATCAGAAGCAGAGGCACTTAGCTGATTAATCGCGGTAGCAACGCCTTCTGTTTCTCTTACATGGGCGTCTAACGTCGACAATGTTTGGCTAGCATCATGACTGATTTGCTCAACATAGTTCGAACAGGTTTGATTTGCGCTCATCACTTTCTGTACTAAGTCTTGCAAGTACGCGATGAAGTCATTCACTGAATGAGAGATGCTATCCAGCTCATCATTACCTTTTGTCGGCAATCGTAGTGTGAGATCCGCATCGCCTGAAGATAAGCTATCCACATTTTGCTTAAATGTCGCAAATCGGCCATGAAGTCGCTTAAAGGCAATGAGCATGACCACGAGCAATAAGCCGATCAGAGGTAACTGGATCCAAGCAAGGGTGGTGAGAATTTTATCGCTCAGCGCCGTGAGTGCCGAGGTTGGCTTGGCAACGACCAGCGTCCATGGCGTACCAGAGACTGGCGACAGCAATAAAGTTTGCTCCTGGTCTTTACCTTCAAAGATCAAACGCTGCGTCTGTTGATTTAGAGCCGTATCAATAGCCTTGGCAAAAGGCGTGTTGAAACGTGAGACCGATTTAAGTACATCGTCACGCGTGAAACCACCACGGCTTTGGCTAAGGATCTTGCCATCGGATTCCACAATGGCAATGTTGGCATCTAAGGCTTTTTGCTTTTCCGCGACCAGTTGGTTAAAAAAGCCAAGGGTGACATCAATGGTTGCTACACCATATAAGCTGCCTTGCTGATAAATCCCCATGGCACAATTGGTACGAGGCTGAGCGCTGGCACCATCTTTATAAGCATTGGCCCAAACGCATGCTCCCCGAGGCGCATTTTGACCCGCACGATGCCAAGGTTGGGTGTAATAATTTGGGGCCTCGTCGCTATTCCAGTAAGTATTTTCAACCAATTGTCCGCTGTCATCACGGTGATAAAAGGTGGAGGCGCGATCGACGCCCGCGAGACGTTTACTAGGTAGTGGCCATATACCGCCTCCAAATACCAGAGGGTTGCCGTACTGATCAATAAGGTGCGGTAGTTGGGTATCGATTTGGGCGCTGGTTAAGGTTGGGATAAGTTGCGTAATGGCGCGCTGCTGCGCTTTTACCTCACGAAGGGCGAAGGTAATATCGCGGCCCACTTCATTCAGGTTAAGCTTAAGCCTTTCTTCTCCCTCTTTTTTTAGCGTCGGTGCAATCCATGTTTGTATGCTAAAAACAGTCAGGATCGTCGCGATCAGTAAAAAGACGATCAATCCGATACTGTATCGACCTTGTATGGTGGCAAACGGTGATCGAGTCGTTTTCATGAAAATATTCCCTATTTACGAACAGCTCAGTTACTCACATCACCATACTTTTGTGTACCAAGAAAAGCGTGGGGGAGCATCACATTATGTGTACGCAGTTATAAAAAACCCGCCGTACCGAAGTATGACGGGCGTATGCTAATGCCTTTATGTGATTATCACTGTTTATGACGTCACATCCACCAGCGCATCGGCCAACCTATCGATGTGTCGCTCTGCCAGGCCAGCAATGTTGATCCGGCTATCTCCTACCGCATAGACGCCGTGTTTGTCTCGCAACTGATGGATCTGCTCACCAGTCAAACCAAGTACGGAAAACATACCACGATGGTGTTGGATAAAATCAAAATAACCGTCACCGGTGCGATCGCGAAGGGCTGACGTCAGGCCTTCTCGTAAGGCATTAATGCGGGTGTTCATGGCTTTAATTTCATTGCGCCATTGCTGCGTAAGCGCATCATCCGTCAAAATGGTTTCGACAATTGCGGCACCGTGATCCGGTGGCATGGTATAGGTGCTGCGCGCCAGTTGCATGATGCGCCCTTTCGCATTCTGCGCTTCTTGGGCAGATTTACCCACCACAATCGCCGCGCCTGTACGTTCTCGATACAAGCCAAAACTCTTAGAGCAAGATGTCGCAATTAATAGCTCTTCAACATTATCGGCTAAAAGACGCAAACCCCGAGCATCTTCTTCTACCCCATCACCAAAGCCTTGATAGGCAATATCAACAAAGGGGGTAAATCCGTTGCGATTTGCAAGCTCTGTGATCGCTTCCCATTCCTTCAGGCTTATATCAGCACCCGTGGGGTTATGACAACAACCGTGTAACAGTACCACATCGTCTGCGCCCGCCTGTGATAACGCATTCAGCATGGCATCGGCGTCCACCATTTTGGTCTCACGATTAAAATACGGATAGAATTTCACCGTCAGGCCTGCCGCTTCCATCACCGGCTTGTGATTCACATAGCTGGGGTCTGTTAACCATACGGTGGTCACCGGCTTCGCGAGATTCATCAGATCGGCCAGCATACGCAGCGCCCCACTTGCGCCTGGTGTTTGCACGGCGGCACAACGGTCATATGCGTCCGTCCCTTTGAGTAAGAGATCRACCATRGCTTGGTTGAAGTTTTCATTKCCRGCMAGGCCAACATAGGCTTTCGTTTGCTGAGTTTGCGCTAGGGATTGTTGTGCCGCTTTAACGGCTTGCATAATTGGCGTTTGACCATGACTATCACGGTAAACGCCAATGCCTAAGTCCATTTTATGCTCACGCGGATCGTCACGATAAGCCAGTGACAAAGAGAGAATGGGATCCTGCTGGGCAGGCGAGAGCAGATCTAACATAGTAATACGTCCTTTTAAGCCTGGATGCTCAAGATACGCTATACCCTACCCCATGCGGGAAAATTGGCAACCTCTTACCCGCGATTCTCTTGTCGATGTTGCGCACGCTCGGACAGAAAGTGTACGCATTGGTTGGCACTCCCCCGCCATACGAGGTTTGGATCGGCCTCTGCTTGGATAAATTTGCCGTCGATCAACACATCAATCAACGCCACCACCTCTTGCTGCTCAGAGGATAATTGTTCCAGCGTGTAGCCTGTCCACAACCAAATGTCTTTATCCGGGGCACTTAACACCACTTCTTGTAACAATTCTTTTACACTGTCGAGGTTGGCAGGATGCAAAGGATCGCCACCACTTAACGACAAACCGCGCCGCGGGATCCGTGTATCGAGAAGATCATGAATGATCTGATCTTTAATCACATCAGTGAAAAGGTGGCCACTTTTCAGCGGCCATGTGGCTTTGTTATAACAGCCTCGACATTGATGCTCACAACCTGAGACAAACAAAGTGCAGCGCGTCCCAGGCCCATTGACAATATCGACCGGGATATATTGGTGATAATGCACGATATACTCCCTACATATGTTTAACGCGGCGGATCACTTCTTGCTGCTTACCTGGGTTAAATGGACGTGTATCCGGGCTACCCAAATAGCCACAGACGCGACGAGTCACCGACACGCGCGCTGGGTCGTGATTACCACATGCCGGACAGGTAAAGCCTTTGCTGGTGCAATCAAATTCGCCGGTAAACCCACATTCATAGCATTCATCGATCGGCGTATTGGTGCCATAGTACGGCACGCGATCGTAGCTATAATCCCAGACGTTCTCCAACGCTTCTAAATTATGCTGGATGTTGGGGTACTCGCCATAGCAAATAAAGCCACCATTGGCTAAGCGTGGATAGTCCATTTCGAAATCGATTTTATCGTAAGGTGTGACTTGTTTTTCCACGTCGAGGTGGAAGCTGTTGGTGTAATAGCCCTTATCCGTCACCCCTTCAAGCACACCAAAGGCTTGCGTATCAAGCTGGCAAAAACGACTACAGAGATTCTCACTCGGGGTGCTATACAAACTAAAGCCATAGCCTGTTTCTTCTTTCCAGCGTTCGGTCGCATCATGCAAGTAGGCGACAATCGCTTTCGCTTTCTTTTGCTTGACCACGCTGTCGTAAAGATGCGGCGTGCTGCCATAAAGGGCATTAATCGTTTCGTGTAGGCCAATATACCCTAGCGAAATCGATGCTCGGCCATGTTTGAAAATCTCACTGACTTCATCATCTGGGTTAAGGCGGATCCCACATGCACCTTCCATGTATAAAATGGGCGCCACGCGGGCTTTTACCCCTTTAAAACGCGCAATTCGAGTATCGAGTGCCTGACGAGCAATATTTAACGTTGCATCGAGGCGCGCATAAAAGGCGTCTTCATCCCCTTCTGCTTCAATCGCCAATCTGGGTAAATTGACACTGACCACGCCCAAGTTATTCCGCCCTTCATGGATCAATTCGCCGTTTTCTTCATAGTCACTTAAGAAGCTTCGACAGCCCATCGGGGTTTTAAACGAACCGGTGACCGATACAACTTGGTCATAATTGAGAATATCGGGATACATTCGTTTTGAGGCGCATTCAAGCGCAAGTTGCTTGATGTCATAGTTCGGATCGTCAGGCTGTCGGTTTAAGCCCTCGCGAATGCAAAAGACCAATTTAGGGAACACAGCGGTTTTGCGATTTTCGCCCAAACCGGCAATACGGTTGGCTAAAATAGCACGTTGTACCGCACGTGCAGACCATGATTCACCGAGCCCTAACCCAAACGTAACAAACGGGGTTTGCCCATTGGCCGTATGTAAGGTGTTTACCTCATACTCCAACGATTGAAACGCATCAAAGCACTCTTTATCGGTTCTTGCTCGCGCATATGCCTCGGGCTCAGCAATGGCCCACTCTCGCGCCACAAGTAAATGTTTTTGGTAGCTTGCTTCAACGTAAGGCGCTAACACCTCATCAATACGATTGATGGTGGTGCCACCGTATATATGACTCGCCACTTGCGCGATAATTTGTGCCGTCACCGCTGTAGCGGTCGAAATCGACTTAGGCGGGGCAATTTCTGCGTTCCCCATTTTAAAGCCTTTTTGCAACATGCCGGCTAAGTCAATCAACATGCAATTAAACATGGGGAAGAAAGGCGCATAGTCTAAATCGTGGTAATGAATTTCGCCTGATTCATGGGCGCGGACAACGGCGCTCGGTAGCATGTGCTGTTTGGCGTAATGCTTCGCCACGATGCCCGCGAGTAGATCGCGTTGCGTCGGAATAACTTTGCTGTCTTTGTTGGCGTTTTCATGCAGCAACTCGGTGTTCGTTTGACCGACCAACCCTTGTACCTCATGATTCAATCGCCCTCGGCGCTCTCGTGCAATGTCTCTATCGTGGCGGTATTCAATGTACGCGCGCGCGACCGCTTTATGCGGGCCAGCCATAAGCACATCCTCTACCGCATATTGGATGTGATCGATATCTACTTCGGCATCGCCAGCAAATTGCGTCGCAATGGTATCCGCTAAACGACGAATCGCCTCATCAGTCAATGGGCATGATTCAACGTCACGCAGCGACTGCGCTGATTCTCGCGCACACGTCACCGCCTGAACGATACGATCTGCATCAAATGGGACGCGTGTTCCGTCGCGCTTAATTACCGCTGGCATATGCCCTCCACACCATATATAGG
>NZ_MUFH01000259.1:0-3590 GCF_001996115.1 Salinivibrio sp. MA427 | reverse complement strand
AATCATCATAGAGAGTCGAAATATCAACATGAGCGTCGGAGGATAATGAACCTCATCGGTGAAGTCAATTTTGTGCATGAAATCTAAATATGCATACATCAAGCGATATTAGGTATATGCTTGGCGTCATGAGGGACGCTTTCCAGTGCCGAGACGTACACTTTAAAGGTATTTTTTCCATCATACTTCGCCTGATAAAGCGCATCATCGGCTTGGGCCAACAACACCTTGACCATCAATCACTGGTTCGAACACGTCAGCACAATGAATCAGTACTTTATCACCAACAGAATGGCCGCTCGCAACAGCATTACGCCGGCACGAGCATCATTGCCGATTGGGCGGCGACATCAATACGTTGTCCACACGAAACCGTGACGCCCGTTAGCAGATCATTCCAATCATTTTCCAGCGTCAATGAGAGTGATTGCGGCTCTGGGGATTTATTTAACACCAATATCCCAGCGTCGCCCCGCTTTATCACCAACCGATCATCGGTCGCTTCCAAGACACGCATGGGCTCACCATGGGTCAAATTATGGAAGGCGATCATTTGCACCATCTTTGGATCTTTCCACGCATTTTGCCAACGTGGTTGGCCGTCTCCCCCTTTGATACCACTGGTATCAAGATCGGTATAAATCAGTGGCACGCCACCATCGCGCCCCAAGATATATGCATAAGCCAACCACTCGCTCGCTTCGTCCATCACCAAATCCAAGAAAACATCATTGTTGGGAATGTCATGGGTAATGGCAAAAGTAATTGCACGCCCTCGTGATAACGCTTGGCCAAAGCAGTAAGGGTCAATCAAAGATTTGAGGCTGCCTGCGTTGGAAAAAGCCTGATAAAGCGTTGAGAACAGCGGAAAGTCGTAGGCACCTAAACWTGTTTCTTGTAAATAGGGAGCCAGWAAGAGTTCATACTCTTCTTTGCTTGCGCCACCGTCTGTGATGATTTCGCCAAAAATATGCGCATCATGGGTAATATCATCGGTCCACACGCGTTTGAGGTGCTCTAAGGTCATGTGCTTGGCCGCATCAATCCGAAAACCTTTCACGCCAATTGCTTTTAACGCCTTAAGATAGGCACGTTGCTGCGCTATCACATGATCACACACCCGCAGTGTCGGCAACCCCGGATCGCTAGGTCCGCCACTAATGCGCCCGTTTTGTACTTGCCAGGTGTCTTCCCAATCTTGTATGCCAAACGCATCGACGAAGTCCTGCTCAGTAAACAGTGGCTGAGATAAGTCGCCAAATAATGTCAGTTCGCGATAGCGTTCTTCATGGGTTTGATAGGTTGCCATCACCGTTCGGCTTGGATAATTCAAGTCAGTGCGGGCATGCGCCTCATTGGCCATATGATTGAAAACCACATCGACGTACGTAAACACACCAACACGGTTTAACGCTGCAACCATCGCTTTAAAGTCCGTGGTGTTTCCGAGCGCATTTTCAATTACACGATAATCTTGCGGCTGGTACCTTAGCCACCAGCGTTCATCTTGCTCGCTTTTCATCGGAGGGGACACCAGCACCGAGCCATATCCTAGCGCGCTGATCTCTGCCGCGCGTTGGGCAATATCTGCGTACTTCCAATCAAAAGCATGCAAGATAACATTGGCTCCTGATGATTGGGAGCCTTGTAAGCCATTCATGTTTCTCTTTTCATCGCGTTTAGGCATCGACCGTGACCCTGTTGTTGATGGGCGAATTCAATAGTCAAAATTATAAACGCTATACACACGCCGCCCTCCTCCTTTGGCCGCATCTATGAGGATGATAAGCGAGGCGTAGTCAGTGTTTAGCTAAGGATTAAGCAACCCTCGTTAGTCTATATACGGATGTCATCGCAGTGAGGAGAGAAATTGGATGGTTCTTCAAGCCGGTTCGCAACCGACATTTGCCAAACGATAAACCGTGGAATTATAGACTTTATAGGTGTTTTTACCTTCATACTTGGCACGATAAAGCGCATCATCGGCTTGCGCCAACAAGCTATCAATATCAAGCGCCTCATCGGTGGTGGTGACGCCTATGCTCGCCGAAAGGGCTATCTCAAGCGCCAAACGATTACTTCGAATCGTTTGCAGTAATTCATCAGACAGCTGCTGCGCTCTAGCACTGTCACAGTAAGGCAGCACGACCGCGAACTCCTCTCCCCCCAAACGCCCAACCACACCTTGCTCATCAATCACTTGCTCGAAAACATCTGCGCAGTGCATCAGTACTTTGTCTCCCACCGAGTGGCCGAATGAGTCATTAATCGCTTTAAAATCGTCCAGATCAATCATCAGCACACTAATGGGAAACGCGCTGTCATCCACGCGCTTTTTTGCTTTAGTCAGAAAAGCACGGCGATTTAACAGTCCCGTTAAACTGTCTCGGGTCGCTTCGCGGTGGAGTTTCTCGTGCACGCGCTCCAGCTTATAAAGAAAGATAATCAGGGTATTGATCACGCTATAGGCGATGCCCGACAAAATCAGCCCTGCTTGTAATAGCGAGGTGCCCAGTAGTTGCGTAAATAGATCAGGATAGAGATGTGCAAATGTCGCCCTGCCTACATAGGCAACACTGAATCCACCCATCACCATGATGAGCCAACGCTTTAAACGCTGGCCCCCTATGTTCGTACTACTCACGATGGTGTGTGTCATCAGCCCTAACTGCATACTGACGATCAAACTCGCGTAAACCACACGACTCCCGATGTCATCAAGGTATGACGACATCGATACAACAGACAGAATAACAGGTAGCACCAACTGCCAACGCGGTACGTCGCGCGCAAAAATTTGCCCCAACGCCCAGTGGCTGAACGAAAATGACACCATCACACAGGCATTGTAAAAAACGATCCCTAAATAAGGGTGAAGGTGAGGACGGGTAAACAAGAATAGGTTGCTAAAGCCATGAATAAAAAGCGAGAGTGCCCATCCGTTAATCCCTGGTTCTTTGCGGTTTTGTACCAATAGAAAACCCGCTAGCAGCCATTGGATTGCAGTCAGAGTAATGAGCAGTGTCGGAGCATCAAGTTTGAACATCAGAGATACGTTAATTAGGGCGTGCTTTAACTTTACCACTTAATCCGTGGCCGTTTACCGGCAATCAATGTGCGCGGCTTCAATTTCTGGCGGTTAATCTTTATGACAGTTTCAGCGTCTTCGCGCCGATGCTATCCATAGATCGTGAGCGATAGGATTAGTTGCGATACAAGACTTTGATAATGTGCCAGCCGAATTTGGTTTTTATCGGCCCAAGCGGACGCAATAACTCACCACTGAATACGGCTTTATCAAAAGGTGGTGCCATGTCACCGCGACGAAATTCGCCTAGATCACCGCCTCGCTTACCCGAGGGGCATTGCGAGTACTTCTTCGCGAGCGTTTGGAAGTTTGCACCTTTTCTAAGCTGGTCTAGCAAAGAAGTTGCTTGCGATTTGTCTTTCACCAATATATGAAGGGCTGCTGCTTTTTTGGCCATCAGGACGTCTCGTAAAATTAAAGCCGCTTAGTATATCGGATTTCTTCCGCTGGATAACAAAAATTGTAAGGCGACCAGAGCCGACTTACACGGAGGGAACCCAGG
>NZ_MUFH01000258.1:0-3596 GCF_001996115.1 Salinivibrio sp. MA427 | reverse complement strand
CGCCTATCCCTCATTGGCTGACTAACGTATTGATATGAAACTCTCTGCAAATCGCTGGGCACAATGGCTTGTTTATGGCGATCATTATAGTTTACAGCTAGAAAATGATGGCTTACTGCTCGAATCTCGCCACCATCGTCAATATATTCCCTTTTCTGCCTGGGATGGACAGCTCACTATTTCGCGTGGGTTACTCTGGGGAACCATCTCGTTGACTGGCTTCACAGAGCAAGGAGATGCTTATCCATTTGATGTGTTTGGCCTGCCTTGGCGACGTGCTAAACAGGCCGGTAAAGCCATTCACGCGCGTTATCAAGCCTATGTCGCACGCTATCAAAAACAGTTAGCGCTCATTCGACCGAGCTTGTTGGCTGACTATGAGGCGCTGGTGAACGCGCCAGGATACGTTCGCATGGCGCAATTACGCACTGCCCAGCAAACGTTATTGGATACGCTAGAAAGCGAGGGGATCCCAGCTGCTTTCCTTTCCCAGTTAGATGAAGGCGTCGCCACCACGTTGACGCCGGTGTTGCAAGGCGATACCCATTGGCTGAAAACCCGTAACCAGCAATGGCAAGCGGCGATGCTCAACCAGTGGCAAACCTGGTTTGATCAGATTGAATCGTCACCACTGAATCCGGCGCAGCGTGAGGCTGTGCTTACCGATGAATCTCATACCTTGGTGGTGGCGGGGCCCGGTAGCGGCAAAACCAGCGTATTGGTGGCACGCGCTGCCTACTTAATTGAAAGTGGGCAAGCCAAGCCTGAGCAGCTTTTATTGCTTGCCTTTGGCCGTGATGCCGCGACTGAGCTTAAAACTCGGATCAAGACCAAAACCGGCCATGAGGTGAATGTCACCACTTTTCATGGCTTTGCCCGCCAGCAACTTGCCGAGCACCAAGGGCAGGCCCCTATCATTTCCTCGCTGGCCAGTGATGAGACCGCCAAAGCCGCCTGGCTGACTCAAGCACTCGCCGAGCAGTGGCAGCAGCCCAACACACATAAAGCATGGGAAAAACTGCATCAGCAGCACGCACTGCCGATTGATGATCAGGCCGAGCTCAGCGCGTGTGCCCATGAAAGTCGGTTGCACAGCTGGGTTTGGTCGCGTCTCTCCCGGGTGATCCAAGCCAATACCACCAAGCGTGCGCTGACCGATAAACTGGCAAGTTTTGAGGAGCAGATCGGGTTAAAAAACGAACTGGCGGTGATTTGGCCGTTGTATCAAGCTTATAAACAAGCACTAAAAGCGGAGAACGCCGTTGATTTTGATGGATTGATCGCAAAAGCGACCAAGTTGTTCCAACAGCGAAAATTCGCCACGCCCATCCAGTTTGTGATGGTCGATGAATACCAAGACATTTCGCCGGCACGATTGGCGATGCTCGAGGCCTTGTGTCACGGCAAAACGGACAGTGAAATCTTAACGCCACGCGCCTCGTTATATGCCGTCGGGGATGATTGGCAAGCCATTTATCGTTTTGCCGGTGCCGATGTCAGTTTAACCACGGATTTTGCTCAGCGCTTTGGAGACAGTGAAATTTGCTGGCTGACCACCTGTTATCGCTATCCAGCAGCGTTGGGGGATATTGCGCAGCAGTTTATTTGCCAAAACCCCAAACAGCTCACTAAGCAATTAGATTACGCGCGCGACAAAGCATCGGCGAAAACGCCCAAAGTTATTAAAGTGATCACTGACGATAAGTTAGAAAAGACACTGGCAAGCCTTGCCAAAAAGCACGCCAAAACGACGCAACCCGTGACTGTGATGCTGATTGGTCGCACCCACACTCGATGCCCTAACGATCTAGAAACTTGGCAGAAAGCTTATCCATCACTGGCGCTTCGTTATACCACCGCGCACGCCAGCAAGGGGCAAGAAGCCCACTATGTGTTTATTCTCGGCATGGATGAGGGAGTGTTTCCGGCCAAGCAACGCTCGCTGTCACTCGATGAGGCCTTATTAGGGAAAAATGAAGAGCCAATTGAACACGCGGAAGAACGGCGATTGTTTTATGTCGCCCTGACGCGTGCCCAAAAACAAGTGTGGCTAGTACATCAAAAAGGCCATGCCTCGCCGTTTGTGGAGGAACTGAAAGGAAACCTTTGAGGCGGTCTCCCACACTATTAGCCATAGACGGCGTTAGTTATCGACAGACAGTGTGGGAAAAAAGATCACAAACGCTCGTCTAAGTACGCTTGATAATCAGGAATTTGGATGTTGACATCCTGCCCGAATAGCGGCGACGTGATCATAAAGCGGGCGGTTGAGCGGTTGGTGGCAATCGGAATATTCCATACGGAACCGACGCGCAGCAGCGCTTTAACATCTGGATCGTGTGGGACCGCATTGAGGGGATCCCAGAAGAAAATCATCACATCGATTTTTTGTTCAGAAATCATCGCCCCGAGTTGCTGATCCCCGCCCATTGGGCCGCTCATCAAAGGTGTTATTTTTAGCCCCGTTTCTCTTGCAAGGATGTGGCCCGTGGTGCCGGTGGCATAAAGCGCGTGCTGGCTCAGTATTTCTTTATTTTCTTTTACCCAGTCGCTCAGGGCATCTTTATAGTGATCATGTGCCACTAACGCGACGTGTTTGCGTGCAAGCATGGTGCGAGACGTTTGTTTCATAATCGATTCCATCTAAAACAAGGCGATTAACGCCAAACTGCGAATGAACAGTGTATTGAAGCCTACGCCAATCTTGCATCGAATTATAGCGTACACCTGACAAACGCCGAACATAGGCTGTTAGAGTTATCACATTATCAATAAAAACTCTCCAAGCACATGAAATGAAGTCTGTTTTTACAGCCAGTTGTTAATCAAGCACGCAAAAGTGGCGCGACAGTCCATCGAAGTGACAACAAAAAGGCTACAGTTAACTAACTAGGCAAGGGAAGCGCCTCGTTATACAGGAGAGTTTATGAGCAAGGAGTACGCGTATGTGGGTGACACTGGATTTTGAAGCATCCGGTTTGTCGTTAATGTCTTATCCGATTGAGGTAGGATACGTATTGCCAAATGGCGATAGTCAAAGTTTTTTAATTGATCCCTCCACCGCCAGTGGCCATTGGCATCACTGGGACCACGAAGCTGAATCCCGTATTCATGGTATCTCGCAAAAGACATTAGCCACAGAAGGCACCAGTGTATTGGCAGTATGTCAGCACCTTAACCAAACGCTCGCACCGTTTGAGCATGTATTATGCGACAGCCAGTGGGACCTATTTTGGATGGGGCGGCTTTATAAAGCCTGCTATATGCGTCCTTCATTTACGTTAATGGAGGTAAACCAGTGGCTAAAAAAGCACAGTGATCTCGACCGACGTGATTTTAGTCGCGAAATGAAAGCATTGGGACCCGCCCCCCATCGTGCCGTCGAAGATGCATTACAAATTCGTCGTGCCCTTGAGAGCCTGTTAAAATAGTCGGCTTTTCAGCGCACGAGTAGGCTATCATGACAGCACCATCAACCCTGAGGTTTGCGCAATTTAACCTGTCTTTGGCAGGGCGTAAGGCTGGCGACATTAAATCGCAGATGCAGGCACCAACGCCGAGTCGGCAAATTAAAAACCTCGCGGCCACCTTACAGC
>NZ_MUFH01000257.1:0-3651 GCF_001996115.1 Salinivibrio sp. MA427 | reverse complement strand
GAACACAATCGCCAACAGCGCGGTACCGATGTAACCGACGTTAAAATCAAACAGCGCCGCTTTGGCGTTAATCGGCTCAGATTGCGCTTTACGCTTGAGCCACACCGAGGTGATGCTAGAAATTTCAATCGGAGCGGGCATCCAACCCATGGTCACCACAATAAAGCCGATGGCGGCGACAGACCAAATTGAGGGCGCATTGAAGTTGGGTTCAACCGCGACAGGATTCCCCACGGCAATCGTCACCGCCACTAAGGTGGCGCAAGTCAGCGTCGCCATGATCACTTTCGATAAGGTATCCAGCGCTTTGTAATGCCCCGCAATCAAGATGACTAAGCAGGTGGCTACAATAATGCTCGAGAGCACCGTCAGTGAGAGATCAAACGGCACAAAATAGCTGAGCAAGCTGGCACTAAATAAGGTTAAGGCCGCGGTGTTAATCACCCCAGAGACCGCACTTAACGCGACAAACAGCCACAAATAAGGCCGACCTAAACGCGCATAGCCTTCGACCAAGGTTTCACCGGTTCCCGCGGTGTATTGTACGCCTGCTCGAAAAAAGGGGTATTTAAACAAGTTAACGAGCAGGATCAATGCCGCGAGTTGCCAGCCATAAATGGCTCCGGCTTTGGTCGAGGCAACAAGGTGAGAGCCGCCTACAGCTGCCGCGGCCATCATGATACCTGGCCCCAATGCGCGTAGACGTTGCATCACCGACAAGCTAGATCCTGCCTGATGCGAAGAGACGGTTTGCATGTGTGTTTCCTTTATTGTGGTTGCGTTGTTGTGTTTGCTTTGTTTTATGTTTTTTAGCGCTATTGCTTTTGTTTTTCCATTGAGGCTTATTTTTATCGCTTTACCTTCAATGATTTTGTCAATAGCCACCCATGAATATCATATGAGCCAAACGTGTCAACCAATCTTGCCAAATTTGTTAAGCGCAGGTGTGATGCAGGGTGTGAATGATAGACACCACCAAGGTGACACAAAAAGAGAGGGATAAACATCCGACCATTGTCTGAGAGACAAGACACAGCCAAAAAGACAGTTTGCAACCCTCTATAACCACTCAATAAGTGTGATCTAACGTCAAATTCTGCTGGAAATGAGAGTTTAATCACACTAGAATGCTCGCCCAACATGTGCTCTTTGCGCAGCGATAGCCAAAGAGTGACTGTGTCGCGATTTGCGGCTGAAGAAAAAGCGTCCAAGGTCGGGCCCACCTTCACCGAACCCGCGGTACGATGTAACGCATGATGGAACCTCTTGCCACCCCGGCAGCGTGTCGTACTCATCCGTACCGCAAGTGCAACACAACGGCAAGGTAATCTATTTATGCAACTCCTCTATAGTGCGGCAGGTCTGGTCGCTCTGTTTCTATGCGCGTGCGCATTTTCCACCAACCGCAAAGCGATCAACTGGCGAACAGTGCTAGGCGCGTTTGGCCTGCAAGCTGGGTTTGCTGCCCTGGTGCTCTATATTCCCTTTGGTCAAGCCATGCTAGGGGCAATGAGTAATGGCGCGGCGAAGCTGCTCTCCTTTGCCAACGAAGGCATTGAGTTTGTGTTTGGACCTCTGGCGAACGATGGGTTTGTTTTCGCTGTTAAAGTACTGCCGTTAATCATTTTTATCAGTGCGCTGATTTCTCTCCTTTATCATCTCGGCATTATGCAGTGGGTTATCAAACTCCTCGGCGGCGGCATACAGCGATTACTCGGCACCAGTCGCGCAGAGTCTCTGGTGGCAACCAGCAACATCTTTCTTTCTCAGGGCGAATCTCCTTTGGTAGTTCGCCCTTTTCTTAGCAAAATGACCCGCTCTGAACTCTTCGCCGTAATGGTCGGTGGCATGGCCTCGGTGGCTGGCAGTGTACTTGGTGGATATGCCGCCATGGGCGTGGATTTAAAATACCTGATTGCCGCGAGCTTTATGGCCGCGCCCGGTGGATTATTGATGGCCAAAATCATTGTCCCTGAGACGGAAACACCGGCTGAGCAAAACCAGGTGGAGATCAGCGATAGCGACCAAGCGAACGCGATTGATGCTTTGGCCAGCGGCGCGATGAACGGTATGAAAGTCGCGGTGGCCGTGGGTACTATGCTGGTGGCCTTTATCAGTGTGATTGCGATGCTAAACGCCGGGCTCGGGAGCATTGGCGAGCTGCTTGATTTAGAAGGCTTAAGCCTAGAAAGCCTGTTCGGCTATTTATTCTCACCCTTGGCATTGCTTACTGGGGTGCCGGTGCATGAAGTGTTTGCCGTTGGTAACCTATTAGGGCAGAAAATCGCACTCAATGAGTTTGTCGCCTTCTTATCCTTTGCCGATATCAAAGCGAACCTGTCGGTGCAAAGCCAGGTGATAGTGACCTTTGCCTTGTGTGGCTTTGCTAACATTGGCTCAATTGCCATTCAACTCGGCTCGATTGGTGCCATGGTGCCAGAGCGCCGCAAAGATGTGGCCAGCCTTGGCGTGCGCGCGGTGATCGCTGCCACCTTTGCCAACCTAATGAGTGCGGCACTGGCGGGTATTTTTATCGCGCTATAAGTACCGTGCAGTTAAAGAGACTCAGCTAACGTGTCTCAGTAAAAGTAGGGCGATTGGCGGCAAGCTAATCGCCTTTTGCTAGCAATATCGCCAACCTGATCACGGCTTGAGCGAACAGACAAAAAGCGGCAAATAAAGGGTTTACAAGCCACAGCGAACCCAATAATATACGCCGCGTTCCGGAGAGATGGCTGAGTGGTTGAAAGCACCGGTCTTGAAAACCGGCAAGGGTTAATAGCCCTTCTAGGGTTCAAATCCCTATCTCTCCGCCACATACCGAAAAGCCGCTGCTCAGTCAGCGGCTTTTTTGCGCTTAACCCCTTATAAATCCCCAAACCCTGACCGCGCCAACATTTTAGACCCCTTTGCCTAAACACACTGCCCAGCGTCTGATAAGCTAGCCCTCCAAAAATTGCCCTGTAAGGCCTTTTGGAYGCCGCYAACCAAAGGGCGGTAGCGTGGGTGTTAAAGCAAATCCTTAATGCGTAACCTCAAGCACTCATTGATGCGTAGGCCACTGCCGTACATAAGCCCACAAATCAGCTTATCTCTTGCGCTAAGGTAGGTAAAAATTCTAGCAACTTCTTCTTTACTGAGCACAATTGGAATTCGCGGCGATTTTTTGGACGGATTAAACGCAATCTTACCTAGCGGTTGGTTTAAAAACTGGTTGTAAAGAAAGGCTAATGCATTGAGGGCAACCTTTTGTGTGTTTGGTGAAACTTGCTGCGCATTCGCCAAATAAGACAGAAACGTTTTTACATCCTCGTCACTGAGCTCTGTAGGGTGTTGCTTGTGATGGAAAAGGATAAATCGACGAACCCAGTACAAGTAACTTTTCTCGGTTCTAATCGCATAGCCTCGTCGCCTAATCTCGTGCTGAAGGCTTGCCATAAACGGACTTTTGGTCATGATCTTTTCCCTCCCTCTAAGACTGTTTAGTCATACAGCTTATTGGTAAGGAAAGCCAAATGGTGTGCACGCTTTTACGAGGCACATTCACATTATCGCCGAAAGAGAAAATATTAATACAATATAATCATAGGGTTACAATTTATCCTTTGGGGATCAATATAATCATAGGGTTACAATTTATCCTTTGGGGAT
>NZ_MUFH01000256.1:0-3732 GCF_001996115.1 Salinivibrio sp. MA427 | reverse complement strand
CTACAAACGTGATGTCGCAAGGCAAAAATGGCATCAGGGCTTGACTGTTAACCCTAACCCGCTCAAACTTCGCCTCAGTGTCAACTTATCCTGACAGCTAATCCGGCGCATGAAAAAATACTGACGATTGCTTTTGTAACGTCTTGATCAGAGCAGGTTTTAATCACCTCATCCCATCTTGTTCTGCGCCGGTATTGGGTATCACTGTCACGTTACAGGAATCCATTATGAGACTGAAAGTCTGTTGTGAAGATAGGATCGGACTGACCCGCGAACTGCTTGATATTCTGGTTCGCCGCGATATTGATCTACGCGGGATCGAAATCGACCAAGTCGGGATTATCTATCTGAACTGCCCTGAAATTGAATTTGAAGCCTTTAGTCAGTTGATGTCTGAAATTCGACTGATTTCTGGGGTCACCGATGTGCGCAAAGTCCAGTTCTTGCCTGCCGAGCGCGAGCATAAAGAGCTACGTGCCTTGGTCGAAAGCCTGACCGATCCTGTGGTCTCGATCAACCTTGACGGCTACATCGATATGGCCAATAAAGCGGCACAAGATCTGATTGGATCCAGTGAGCATCAGCTTATCGACGAGCATGCGAACACCGTGTTTCCTGACTTTCAGTTTGCCCATTGGCTGGAAAAAGAAGAAGCCAGCCAAAGCTGTAGGATGGTGGTGATGGCTGGCCTCGACTTCCTCATGGAAGTGATGCCTGTTCATATCAACGATGAAAGCGAACAGCCTGTGCTCGTGAGCGCCGTGGTCCAACTGAAACAAGTGGCGCTGAATAACACCCCGCAAACGGTTTTCCGCACGCCGAGCGACCATGGTTTTGAGCACCTCGTTGGCCAATCCAACAAGTTTAAGCAGCTGATGAGCCAAGCTAAAAAATTAGCGATGCTCGACGCGCCACTGTTGGTACAAGGCGAAACCGGAACAGGCAAAGAGATGATTGCGCGCGCTTGCCATCGGCATTCACTGCGGGCAGACAAACCCTTCTTGCTGGTGAACTGCGTGTCGATGCCTGATAACGCCGCTGAAACCGAGCTGTTTGGCATGGCCGCCGCAGAAGAGGGCGGTAGCGCGAAAAAAGGGATTTTAGAGCAAGCGGACGGCGGCACCGTC
The DNA here is from genome assembly GCF_001996115.1 of Salinivibrio sp. MA427. Lineage (NCBI taxonomy): Bacteria > Pseudomonadati > Pseudomonadota > Gammaproteobacteria > Vibrionales > Vibrionaceae > Salinivibrio > Salinivibrio sp. MA427. Next base: position 2,605 of record NZ_MUFH01000256.1, on the reverse strand, counting down.
TTCCTATATGAAGTCGGTGAAATGAGCCGTCACCTGCAGGTAAAACTGCTGCGCTTTATGCAAGACGGCACCTTCCGTCGGGTCGGTGAAGAGCGTGAAATGCAGGTCGATGTGCGGGTGATTTGCTCAACGCAGAAAAATTTACCTGAGCTGGTGGCCGCGCACCAATTCCGCGAAGACCTCTTTTATCGCCTTAATGTCTTATCGCTGACGGTTCCACCGCTGAGAGAACGTTCTGCGGATGTGATGCCACTTGCGCAGCTATTTATTAAACAATTTGCCGCCGATTTGGGCCAATCCAAGCCAAGCATCGATGACGCGCTTGCAGACTACCTGACCCACTATGCATGGCCGGGTAATATCCGCCAGCTTCGCAATGTGTTATTGCATGCGATGACCCAAATCGATGCCGACGTGATGACGATAGACGATGTGCAGTTACCAGAAATCGAAAAGATGCCATCAGCCATGAAGACGTCATGCGAGTTGTGCAATACTTTCAGCGCAATCGTGCCTTTCTTGCCCCCTGGGAGCCGGCGCGAACATCGGGCTTTTACTCCGAGCAGGGCTGGAAACGGCGGGTGCTACAGCTGATGGAGTTACAAAAGCATCAGCTGGCATATTATTTTTTAATTGCCAAGCAAGATTCTCCCACGGTATTGGGAGTGATCTCTTATACCAGCATGATGCAGTATCCTTCGTATTCTTGCACCGTCGGTTACTCGTTAGACCAAGCGGCACAAGGGCAGGGCATTATGCGCCGCGCATTGGCGACCACCAATCAATGGTTATTCGATAATATCCATATTCACCGCGTCAATGCCGCTTATATGCCATGCAATGCGCGCAGTGCCAAGGTGTTAGAGGCCGTTGGATTTGAACGAGAAGGACGAGCACGGGATTACCTGCTCATTAATGGTCAATGGGAAGATCACCTGTTAATGGCACATATTAATCCCCACTGGCGCCCTAAATCGTCGTCCTAAAGGAAGGTTCCATGAAAAAAGGCGATCGATTGCGATCGCCTTTTGCGTTGCTGTTTTTGCTCGTGCCCTCATGGACCTTCGCTATTTCACTGTTAAGACTCGCATCGTATTGGTTGRGCCAACCACTTCCATTTGGTCACCTTGGGTCATGATCACCTGATCGCCTTCATTCAAAAACCCACCCGCTTTCAGTGTCTGCAGGGCAAGCTCGGCCACTTGCCTTCTGCCATGGCGCGTACCGTCTCAACCGGATACTGCCCTGCTGCGGTTTCTGCTGATAGCATTACCGCGTCGGTACCATCCAACACGGCGTTAGCGACATCCATCACTTCTGCACGGGTTGGCATCGGGGCTGTGATCATCGACTCCATCATTTGCGTGGCAGTGATCACTAAGCGGTTCATACTGCGTGCGCGTCGGATCAATTGTTTCTGTACCCCGACTAACTCAGGGTCACCAATTTCGACGCCAAGATCGCCACGTGCCACCATCACCACATCAGACGCTTCGATAATGTCATCAATACTGGCATCGCTCACCACGGTTTCTGCGCGTTCAACCTTGGCGACCAAACGTGCATCCAGACCAGCCTCGCGTGCTAATGAGCGGGCATAATGCATGTCTTGACCGTTGCGAGGGAACGAGATAGCCAAAAAGTCGACCTTGATTTTGGCGGCGGTGAGAATGTCTTGTTTATCTTTTTCGGTCAACGCAGGCGCAGATAGGCCACCGCCTTTCTTGTTGATCCCTTTGTTGTTTGATAGCTTCCCACCCACCGTGACTTCGGTATGCACTTTGGTGCCGTCAACGGCCAATACTTTAAGCTGTACACGGCCATCGTCGAGCAGCAAAATGTCGCCATGGGTGACATCTTGCGGTAGCGCCTTGTAGTCCAGCCCCACAGCGTCTTGATCGCCCATTCCCGGAGACAGATCGCTGTCTAGGGTAAATTTATCACCCACCGCAAGCACAATAGCGCCGTCTTTAAACGTGGATACGCGAATCTTAGGGCCTTGTAAATCGCCTAAAATCCCCACATGACGACCCAGTCGTGCGGCGATAGCACGCACCTGTTCGGCACGCTTAATATGATCTTCTGCACTGCCGTGAGAGAAGTTGAGGCGAACGACATTGGCACCCGCCTGAATGACGGCCTCTAACACACTGTCTTTATCCGTTGCCGGGCCCAAGGTGGTGACAATTTTCGTTCTTCTCAATTTTGCAGACATGATTAACTCCTGTAGACAGGGTGATGCGCAAGAAGCGTGTTACAAGGCAAGCATCACCGCTTAGTAATAAACCAATAAAACGCTGACATCAGTGTAGCGCACGGAAAATATCAACGAGATGACACAAAAAAGGAGTGCCATGCACTCCTCGGGATTAGGTCAATGATTCTTTATGAAAACGTGAATCGCGAATGGCTTCTTTGACACGTTTCAAGTTATCTCTAAAGCCGGGGCCGCGGCGTAGGGTAAAACCGGTAGCCAAGACGTCGATGACGGTCATTTGCACCACGCGGCTTGCCATTGGCATGTATTCATCGGTATCTTCAGGGACATCGAGTTGAATGGTGTGCGAGCAAACCTTATCGAGCGGTGAATCGCGCTGGGTAATAC
>NZ_MUFH01000255.1:0-3798 GCF_001996115.1 Salinivibrio sp. MA427 | reverse complement strand
ACATGGGTTCAATCAAAAACGGTTGGCGATACGAGTAGACATTCACTTCTTCAGCCGCGAACGCAGTACTTGTTCCTAGCAGGCTAGCCGTCACAGCCGAGGCAATCAGCAGTTTTTTCATCGTAACAGTCCTTAAATATGATGATAAATGATAACGAATCTCACTTTCGTTAGTATACAGAGAATGACTGAATGCTCAATATCGATAGGATCAAAAAAAAACGAAACCCTACTGTAAAAATGTAAGGTTTCGTTTCAGAGTTTAACGATGTCTTATACGCGTGGCTATTTTACGCTGACAAATTCGGGATACGCATCAATACCGCAATCGTGTAAGTCCATACCCGACATCTCTTCTTCTTCGGTCACGCGAATACCCATGGTTTTCTTCAATATCCACCAAACCACGCAGCTTGCACCGAATACCCAGGCAAAAATAACGGCCGCTCCCAGAAGCTGGGCACCAAAGGTCGCTGCTGTGTTACTTAAAGGCACAACCATGAGGCCAAAGAAACCACACACACCGTGGACGGAAATCGCACCGACAGGATCGTCAATTTTTATCTTGTCGAGACCGATAATACTGAACACGACGATGGCCCCAGATACCACACCAATGATCAGTGCCGCCACTGGTGAGGGTGACAGCGGATCGGCGGTAATTGCCACCAAGCCAGCCAACGCGCCATTTAAGACCATGGTCAAATCCGCTTTCCCCCATAGGGTTTTGCATACCAGTAAGGCTGCAATGGCACCGGCCGCCGCCGCCGCATTCGTGTTGAGGAAGATTTGTCCCACCGCTGTCGCATTCTCAAAATCTGAGACCATCAACTGCGAGCCGCCATTGAAACCAAACCAGCCGAACCAAAGGATAAACGTCCCCAAGGTCGCTAACGGCAAGTTAGAGCCAGGAATCGGGTTGATTTTACCGTTTTTGCTGTACTTGCCTTTACGCGCACCTAACAAGAGCACACCGGCTAATGCCGCGGAAGCACCGGCCATGTGAACAATTCCTGAGCCGGCAAAGTCACTGAAACCGGCCTCAGATAGGAAGCCGCCGCCCCAAGTCCAATATCCTTCAACTGGATAGATCACCGCCGTCAAGATGACAGAGAAAACCAGGAACGCCCACAGCTTCATTCGTTCCGCGACGGCACCAGACACCACTGACATAGCGGTAGCAACAAACACGACTTGGAAGAAGAAGTCTGATTCCAATGAATGATCAGCCTCTGCGCCCTGTGTGCCAATCAAGGTGCCAAATGAAGGTATAAACCCCCCACCCGCATTGTCGACATACATGATGTTGTAACCGACCAGTAAATACATGGTGCACGCAATGGCATATAAGCAGATATTTTTGGTCAGGATCTCCGTGGTATTTTTAGATCGCACCAAGCCGGCTTCTAACATCGCAAAGCCCGCGGCCATCCACATCACCAACGCGCCGGATAAAAGAAAGAAAAAGGTGTCGAGCGCGTAGCGCAATTCTGTCACCGTATTAACCAGTTCCATTGTCTATACTCCCTGTATTAAATTGCTTCCAAATCCATTTCACCGGTACGAATACGCACCGCCTGCTGAAGATCGAAGACAAAGATTTTGCCATCGCCGATTTTTCCGGTCTGTGCAGCATTAGAAATCGCTTCAACGACAGAATCCACATTCTCGCTCTGTACCGCGATTTCAAGTTTCACTTTGGGTAAAAAATCGACTTGGTATTCGGCGCCACGATATAATTCTGTGTGCCCTTTTTGGCGGCCAAAGCCTTTGACTTCCGAGACCGTCATGCCATCAATACCGGCATCCGCCAACGCTTCACGAACGTCATCAAGCTTAAATGGCTTGATAATGGCGCTAATCAGTTTCATATCCTTCTCCTGAGTCCTTGTGTTTGCTTCACACTGTAGGTATCAAGAGCCGTGCCAATATTTGATGGCTTTAAAATCATGTAGTTAGGAAACAAGGAGGGGTAATTCGAGGAGTTTGCACTATAAAAGTGCGAGGTATTCACCAAGACAGCGCATCGGCAATGTGTTATTGCTCAACTGCACCATCAGCGATCATCGAAAAAACGCGGGCCGATTCCCCGCTCCGCGTTTATCTCGAGTTATCGTCGACCATAACGGATAATAAAGTCGCGATAGGCCGATAACATTTCCATAAAGTCATCATAGCCACACGCGGCACAGCTTTCTTGATCATAAAACGTCAATGCCTGCGCACTGAGGGTTGCTTGCGCCTCATCCGATGGTGTTTGTAGCATGGCATTCGCCATCACCACCACTTCATCTTTATTGGCTGTTAAGGTAAAAGTATGCCCGCGCCATTGCTGTTCGTTTTCCAGCTGAGCGAGGGCCTCGACATATTGCTCAACGTGGCTAAGCTCAGTGCCTACTTCATCGAACAACCAGCGACCAATCGCTTCATGGCCCATTGAGAACACAATGCGATAACTGTCATCAAAACTATTGCGAGAAAATTCGTAATCCACATCCACCTCCAATCTTCGCGCGGCATTGTCCGGCTTTTGCCACGAATTGCCAAGCCCAAGCTGTTATCAAGGTAGCACTTCGCTCATACTGTTTACTTCAGTTCGACTTAATGGACGACCGTCATATTGCCAAGGACAAGCCATGCATATTGTGATCGCACCGGACTCATTCAAAGAAAGCCTCAGCGCCCCACAAGTCGCTAACGCTATTCAAACAGGCATGGCAGCCGCACTGCCTAATGCCACGTTTTCACTGTTGCCCATGGCAGATGGTGGTGAGGGATTTGCACAAAGTATGCTCGAACGACTCGGTGGAGAACGTTTTCACTGTGACGTCACGGGGCCAGATTTTCGCCCGGTGACGGCCAGTTTTGTGATTAATCGTGAACAACGACTGGCCGTGTTGGATGTCGCCAGTGCCTCAGGTTTGCCATTAATGCCAAGCACCGCAAGAAATCCGCTTCATACCACCAGCTTAGGCACCGGTGAGCTGATCCGTGCAGCTCTTGATCATGACATCGATGAAATCATTATTGGTTTAGGTGGCAGTGCCACCAATGACGCGGGCGCCGGGATCCTGACCGCCTTAGGCGCGCGCCTGYTTGACGGTGCAGGCAAACCAATTATTCCGACTGGACACGGATTAGGTGCATTGATGACACTGGATCTCAGCACGCTCGATTCACGCCTGCGTGCTGTCACACTCACCGCGGCCTGTGATGTCGATAACCCGCTATGTGGACCCGATGGCGCTGCTACCGTATTTGGTCCGCAAAAAGGCGCCACGGTCAGCCACATTCGCAGTTTAGAGCAACACCTTCACCGTTTTGCCCGTATTTGTCACTATCAACTGGGCCATGCCATTGCGCACTTTCCAGGAGCAGGCGCAGCAGGCGGAATCGGTGCCGCTTTAGGCGGGTTACTCAATGCCCAGCTCGTCCCCGGGGTGGAGTTGCTACTAACACGAACCCACGCGTATTCGACCCTGGCACAAGCAGATTGGATTATTACCGGTGAGGGACGGGTCGATAGTCAAACTCAGCACGGAAAAGTCCCCATGGCGCTCGCCCGGATTGGCCAATCACATCACATTCCCGTGGTGGTGATCGCCGGCAGTGTCGGTGACAACTGTGATACGCTTTATCAACACGGCGTCAAAGCGATTTTCCCCATTCAGCCAGGGCCCTGTTCATTGTCTGAGGCGCTGGCCAACACGGCAAGCAACGTCACGCGCACGGCTGAGAATATTGCGCGATTAATGGATAACCCGATTAATTAATCAACCATAACACGAAGCTAATTGG
>NZ_MUFH01000254.1:0-3805 GCF_001996115.1 Salinivibrio sp. MA427 | reverse complement strand
ATACTAACTTTTAACGTAATAAGCCGATCTGTGTGCTAGTTTTCGGCATAAAAATTGACATACTTGACTGTAAGTTGTCGTGAATGAGCAGTCTTTTGACTTCAATTTGGCGTATTATGAAGTTCGTCTTGTTCACTCAGATGGTTAAAGGTGTTAACAAATGCAACCAGCGCAACATCAAGAGCATATTGCGTATCTCGACGTACTTCGCGTGTTGGCCGCATTATTTGTGGTCGCGATTCATGTCTTGGGGCCGTATCGCACTGAAATTGGGCAGATCGCTTTATCAGATTGGAGCGTGGCGGTTGGACTCAATAGCGCCAGCCGCTGGGTGGTGCCGATATTTATTATGATTTCAGGGGTGTTGCTGTTGTCGTCCTCGCACCGGTTCACGCTTAGACACTTTATTCAGCGTCGGGTGATGAAAGTGGTGGTGCCTTTTGTGCTTTGGTCGCTATTGTTCGCGGGCTTATCTGGACTCACTGCTGAAGGCTTTTCTTGGCAGACGGTAGCGCAAACATTACACGCTGCGCCCGACCATGAGACCTATTATCACCTAGGTTTTTTTTACTATTACATCCCGCTGTTACTTTGGATTCCGATACTGCGTCCCGTTGTCGCGCATTTACCGGCATCGGGCGTGGCGGCGGTGGGGCTTGCGTGGATGGGCGTCACCGCCTGGTATTTATCGGGCGCGCAGGGGTGGTGGCGGAATGACTTTATTCTTTATGGCGGTTATTTGTGGCTGGGATTTTGGCTTCATTATTACCCACGCGCGCGGCCTCTTTGGTGGGTTTTAGGGTTACTCGCCGTGGGAATGACCGGATACCATGTGCTTGGTACCAGTATCCAATACCAGCGTTATATCACCGAAGGCTGGTTATCTTACACGACGATCAACACGGTACTGATTAGCGCCGCGGTCTTTTTGGCGGTTCGGCAGTGGCGGCAGGGACGAACCACACCATCATRGGTGGCCACGCTAAGTCGTTATAGCCTCGGCATTTATTTGATTCATCCGATTTTCCTTTGGCCGGTGCGCGCATACTGGCCCACTTTATCGCCATCGTGGCTATGGATCCCGGCTCTGACGATTTATGCGTTTGCAGGCGCGGCGTTGATAACGGCATTATTACAGCGTCAGCGCATCACCGCGTGGCTGGTTCCCTAGTGGATGACACTTTTTGCGATAAAAGCAGTCATAAGTAATTGAAAGCATGTATACGGAGTCAGATCCCAATCATGAAATCGCGAATCCCTAAAGGGCGTAAAAACCGTCATACTAGAAAGATGGCAGTGAGCCAGCAAGGAGAGAGATCATGGATGATGTAGCAGTGGTTATTAAGCACAGTAAGCGCCTAGAAAGCTTACTGCGCCAGCACTACCACGCGGAAGGGAAAGGGCTCCACCAGCTTATCGACAGCAGTCAAAAACGGCTTCCCCATGATGTGGTCAAAAAGCTGCGCTTCGTGGCGACCATTAGGAATAAAGTGGTGCATGAAGACGGTTACCAAGTCGATGATATGCGTAAATTTATATCGGTAAGCAAGTATTGTGAGTCGGAACTGGTACCGCGAAGCAACCGCTTAATATGGCGCCTTGCTGCTGCCCTTATTCTGCTGTTTACCGCCGGGGCGATAGGTTTTTACGCGCAAGTTTGGCCGCAATGGAGCGGCTAACGAACGACTCGCCGCGACTGTCACCGCCTCGTTAACATTACGATTTTTTTAAACTGGATCTTGTTCTTATCAAGGTACACTGGACATCTTCGCTAGCCTGCCTAGACTTGGCGTCCTTGTTGTGAAAGGAATGATAATCATGTGGAGCTGGTTCGCTGTCTGTTGTTCTGGACTGCTGCATATCTCCGCAGCCTACCGGGGCCCGCGCTGGCAGTTTTATCTTTTTAAACCGCTGACCATTGTGCTGCTGATGCTCATTGTTGGTGCACACCTTAGCGTCTCCCATTATGCGCAATGGGTATTCGTTGCACTATTACTGTCAGTGGTTGGTGATGTCTTTTTAATGCTACCCAAAGACAGATTTGTCCATGGGTTAACCAGCTTTTTATTCGCACATCTCGTTTATATATTTGCGTTCTGGGCACAATTTGACGGCCACATGGTGTGGTGGTTACCCGCCATGCTCTCAGGCCTTGGGGTGATCGTCTTTCTTTTGCTACTTCCCAACCTTGGGCGTTTTGCCTTACCGGTTGCTATCTATATTGCCGTGATCACACAGATGGTATGGGCCGCAGGCGAGTACTGGTTGAACACCCATTCTCTCGCAGCAGGGATGGCGTTAGCGGGAGCAATATTATTCATGTTCTCAGATACGGTGCTTGCTTTTGCGCGCTTTAAAGGGGAGTTCCGTGCAGCACAAGCGATGGTGATGTCGAGTTACTTTGTGGCGCAAGCATTGATTAGCGCCTCGGTGGTGATCGCCCAAGGAGGATAACCATGGAGCAAGTCTATCAAGCGATGAACCTCTTAGAAGCACACAGCCTAAAAGGGTTACTGGTCAGCCACCAGATTGATTGTGTGTTAAAAGGTGAAACATTGAGTGCCGCGGTGGGAGAGCTACCCCCGGATGTTCAGGGGGTCACCTTGTGGGTCGAGCCAGAAAAGGTGACTCAGGCGCGGACGTTGCTACAGGAATACGAAGCCCAAAGTCACACTCATTGGATTTGCCAAGCATGCGGTGAAGAGAATGCCGGTAGCTTTGAACTATGCTGGCAGTGCCAGCATAGTCGCGAGTGATTGCGTTACACCATATACTTACGGCGAATATCGAGCAGCGCAAAGATCCCAAAAATCAGAATTGACCACTTCTCCCAGCGGCTCATGGCAACTTTATCGCCAAAGGCCCCTAAAAAGATCAGCATTTGTAAGCCGTGCATGACCAACAAAAAGCCCGTCATGATGTACAGTGCCATGGCGGCGACACCTGGAAAAGGATGGACAATATTGGCAATCAACACCAGCCACACAAAGGCGATGGCGGCTTTCGCCAATAAGATTAACACTTTCATAGTTTTTCTCTCACGGGTCTTGTTTGCTTAATGATCGGGTTCAGTAAAATATAACCGGTAGTTGACTTGTCCTGCGCGTTTTTCACGGTGACAGTGCCAATGCGTGGGGATCTGATAGGCCTCTAAATCACTCTCGGCTTCGACATAAACACAGGCGTTTGGCGCAAGCCAATGATTGGCGTCTAACGCGGCCAAGGTGTCCTCGAGTAGGCCTTGATGAAAAGGCGGATCGACAAACACAATATCATACGGACCGTCTTTGGGGGCGGTGGCAAGTAGGGCGAGCGCATCGCCGCAATCAATGTGTGCGTTTTGCGCCCCAAGGTGATCTAAATTAGCCCGTAATTGTTTGGCTGCCGCGGGATGTTTCTCACAAAAATGGACCCAGCTTGCGCCACGAGAGAGCGCTTCAAAGCCGAGTCCGCCACTTCCTGCGAAAATATCGAGGCAGCGAGCCTCTGGCAAATAAGGCGCGAGCCAGTTAAAAACGGTTTCTTTCACCCTGTCAGTGGTGGGGCGGAGCCCTTGCGCGTCTTGTACCGCAAGCTTACGGCCACGCCAGCGGCCAGCAATAATACGGACAGACCCAACCCCACGAGAAGGGGTAGGCGATGAGGGTTTGCGGTTGGCGCGTTTAACCATAGATTTTTTGACCGTTAAGAAGGTGGTAGACTATGCCGATTCGGTATTGTGCCGCTGATTGTATCAAGCATGCTTTAGGATTTGCCAATGGCAGAAAAAAAGAAACGTGGATTTATGTCATGGCTGGGCTTGGGT
>NZ_MUFH01000253.1:0-3816 GCF_001996115.1 Salinivibrio sp. MA427 | reverse complement strand
AATTGAGGCGTAACTCGCTGATTTTTAAGTTCGATGTTAATTTATATGGGCGTTCGTGCTCAGATCCCGAGTTCATCTAACAAGTCGTTACTGCCATTGTCTTTCTTTTCATTTTTATCGTTAGATTTTCCTTCCAGCTGACGCACGGTTTCTGCCTCTAAAATAGAATCCGGATCGACTTCTTCGCCTTCTTCAAAATCTTGCAGCTGAATGAATTCAGTGCGTTCCATCGCGAGTTCTAGATAAAAAATATGATTATTTTCGGTGGTAAAGCTGACCCGGCGCGCTTGAGGTTTATCAATATTGCTGTCGACAGACACGGAGATATTTTTGTTCACCGCCATCATCTTCGGCTGGTTTTGCGTGATAGACGTCTGAATTGAGCGCTTAATCTTGCCYGTGAAGTCACCGATGATTTGGTTCATCAGTTCGCCAAGTACATCACCGACTTCATCCGCTGTATGTTGAGTGGCAAGCTCTTCTTCGGGGATCCCCATATGCTGCATATAGTTGCGATAAATCTCTAACGCCGCTTGTGAGGAGAAGTTAATCACGACGAGTCCCGAAAAGCCGCCATCAAATAATACAAAGCACCCGATATCCGGCTTAAGACTGGTTTTGACTATTTTTTGCACCATTGCGGCATGATGCACGGGAGAGTCCGTGGCTTTGGTTAACACTGCTGTGGCAGATTGACATAGTTTGAGCAGGATGTCCTCGGAGGTGACAACTTTGGTTTTTCTCATTATTCACTACCGTTTTGGTTGCTGATACTTACCTTGAGTGTGGCACCGGAACGCGAGGTTTGTACACCGATTTTCTAGATATTCGGATAAGGGATCACACCGATTCACTATTTTTGATGTTGGACACATTAAGTCTCAAGCGTGTCGAGCGCACGAGTCAGACGTATGATCGCCGTTTGCATCTGCGCTAACGCTTTGACAAGTGCTTGTGTGTCCTGTGTGTTGGCAGCATGTTCGGCGTCAAGGCACGCTTGATGCAATTCTGWTGCGCCAATACTGCCTGTCGCGGACTTCTGTTTATGTGCTGTGTCTTTGATATCTTGCCAATCTGTAAACGGCGGCGCTAACTGGCTCAGCGTGTTGATGCTCGGTAAACTGCGCCGGCGAAATATCGCAATGATATCAAGATAAGCGTGTTTCTGGCCGGCGTAGAGTCGTTCGATAACACTTAAATCTAAAACGGTTGGCGAGCTCTCGTGTTGCACAGAGAGGGTAGACGTTTCCTCTTGGGCCTTGTCGGTGGTTGAATGGGAACCTTGGTGAAGCCAGTGACTTAAGCGGCTTTCGAGCTGCTCTAACTCAATGGGCTTGGTGATATAATCATCCATACCCGCTGCAAAACAACGTGCGTCTTCACCACTGAGTGCATTGGCAGTAATAGCGATAATAGGGACGTATCCCGTGGATGACTGCTGCTCTCTCAATGCGGTTGCGAGTGCATAACCATCTTTATTGGGCATATGGCAGTCTGTTAAGACCAGATCAAAGCGCGTGCTTTGGTAAGCCTGCAATGCTTGTTCACCATCATCAACCATCACAACGTGATAACCGAGATAATGGAGTTGTTGTGTCAAAACGCGTTGATTAGTGGGGTTGTCTTCGGCAACCAGTATATGTCCACGTATCGATTTGCCATGGCGCTCTCTTGCTTGCATGTCGGGGATAATATTTAGCTCGAGAGATTCCCCCAACATGCTAACCTCTGGGCTGTCTAAGCCTAAACACACACGGATCCCATGCACTAAGCGGCGATAAGTGAGCGGTGAGGCAAAAAGCTCGACCAGGTATTTGTTAGGATGGGTATTCAGTGACAGCTTCTCTCGTAGCGCAATGATGTGTTTCACCCCAAGCGCATCAAAACGCGTCTCGTCACTTGTGTCCTGAGTGATCAAGAGAACATGTCTGGCAGCGACAAGCGCAGGCGTGCTTGACGCCTCCTTTTGTAGGATAAGCGTCTCGTTTGGATTAGCTGTCGCATGTGCAATACCTAAATGATTGAGATAGAGGTTGATGGCGTGTTTTAGCTCGCCGTCGGGTAAATCAAGGTAAATAAACAGTGTGTCGATATCGTCACGACTAAGTGGCGCAGGATGAGGTGCACCCAATCTGTCAGTGGTGTAACTTAAGCGAACTTGAAATTCGGTTCCTTTATCCTGTTCACTCTCAACCGTTATCTCACCATCGAGTAAATCGATAATATTTTTACAAATCGCTAAGCCGAGTCCGGACCCACCATACTCACGAGTAGTGGATGATTCTGCTTGGTTAAAGGGTTGAAATATGGTGTCTAATTTGTCGGGGCTGATGCCTATACCATTATCCGCTATTGTGACGTTCAATCCTGTTTTTTCCGGTGTGCCTGTGTCGAACGGTGTGATTTTGACATCGACTTTTCCCAGCTTGTCACGGTGACTGCCAGAAAACTTAATTGCATTGCCCACAAGGTTATAAAGGACCTGTTTAAGCCGGTTAGGATCGCCAATCAGTGAGTCAGGCAGTTCAGGATCAATAAATAGTGACAATGTCACATTTTGTTTTTTGGCATTGTGGCTCACCGTGTCCATCACTTGATCAACCGTTTCAGAGAGAGAAAAGGTAACCTGCTCCAGCTGCAGTTTTCCTGATTCGGTGCGGGAGAAATCAAGAATATCGTTAATAATCGAAAGCAATGAAAGGGCTGATTCTCTTACTGTGCTCAGCAACCCGTGTTGGGATTGGGTTAGCGAAGAGCGACGCAGTAGATCCAACATCCCGATGACCCCGTTCATGGGGGTGCGTATTTCATGGCTCATGGTGGCAAGAAACTGCGCTTTAACCCGAGATGCACTTTCAGCTCGTTCCTTTTCTGCTATCAATTGCTCACGTGCTTGGTTGCGCGAGATAATGTGGGCTCGGAATATCACTAAGCTCTGTGCAATCTTTCCGACTTCATCGGTTCTATCTTGAAAATGACTAGACGGTGGTGTCATGTCACCCGCGACCAGTCGCTGCATCGAATCTGCCAGCGCGGCGATTGGCTGAGTAAAAGACTGATAAATATAAAAATACATGCCGCTACTGACAAACAAAATAAATAACAATAAATAGCCAAGATTCAATTGATTCGAATGAAGAATAGATTGTAAGTCGGTCATTGAGCGGGTAACTTCATTACCTGTGCCTTGTGCAAAACGGGAAAGTGCATTCTCTAGCGCATGATACTCATGATCGCTGAGCGTGCGAACTGCCTTCATGGCAGCGACTTTGGCGTTCGGTTGGTAATTGTTAAAAATGGCAATACCGCTGCGCTTAAAGCTAGTAAAGTGATTGTTTAATCGCGCAATTTTTTTGAGTGAGGCAGGGTCATTAAGCTCGAACTGTGTTAATGACAAATATTGCTCAAAGGTAACCATATCTTCCATAAAGTATTGACGGCTACTCGTGCGACCTTCTAAATACTGATTTAGCTCGGTAAGCATATCGCCGTTTTCATCGACGAGCTCGTCGAGGTATTGTAATACCGCTAAGTTGTCGGGTTGCTTTAACTCCTGGGTGGCTTTGAGTTCGGCAACGAGGTTATCAATTGGGCGAGCGACATCAATGGATAATCGCATCAATTGCTTGCGTGCCCATTGCTCAGCCACAGGATCAAACTCGGTTAATACTTTTTGATGTGCGATGCGTTGAAAGCGTTCGTAGAGTTGACTGACTTTTTCGAGTTGTTGTTTTTCATCGGGTTTGATGGTTTTTAGTTCTTTTAGCGCGTTTTCAAAGTCTTGTTGATTCTCTAGAAACACCGATAGCGATTCGT
>NZ_MUFH01000252.1:0-3829 GCF_001996115.1 Salinivibrio sp. MA427 | reverse complement strand
AGGTGAAGATATCGGCGCCACGAAAGGCATAAATCGCCTGTTTAGGATCGCCAATCATCATTAAACCGGTGCGCTCCCCCTCTTCCTCTGTGTCTGTCTCTTCCTCCGTGTCTGCGAATACAGGGGCATCGTCCGCCACTGGCGGCTGATAGACAGTGCTAAAAATCTGATATTGCAGCGGGTCGGTGTCTTGGAATTCATCAATCATTGCTACCGGATATAAGCTGCGAATACGTGCAGCCAACTGGCCTTGGCTATCTTGGTCAAGTGCGCTGGCAAGTTGAGAAAGGAGATCGTCAAACGAGAGCCACCCTTGACGGCGTTTTTCTTGGCGGAGCAGCTGCCTCACTTCTTTGATCGCCAGCGCGGTCAATCCCGGTTTTAACGTCGGCGGCTGATCAACCAATGCCTGTATGTGATCAAATAGCGCTAGACTCGGTGGCTCAGCTTTACTCTTGTCCGCCAACGTCTGTTTGGCGAATTTTTCCAATTTGTCGGGCAACTGGTAATCAAGCGTCTCGGCATTGGCCCATTGTTCCATCGCATTCAGCCAGTTCGCCAGATGGTCTTTGCGATAACTACGGCCATCGAGTTTTGCGGCACTGAGCTGCTCGGTGATCTGCTCCCCCGCCTCGCGCCATGCTCGCTTTACCCCGTCAATTTTGGCTATCGCCGCTTGGTGTGCCGCCATGAGATCTTCGCCGAGATCAGGCGCCTTAACCGTGACAGCCGGTCCGGATAAATAGGGCGCAATCTCTTTTAATAAGGCCTCCGGCGCGGGCCAGTAGCTGCTCACCACACCGGCTAACGATTTTGGCAGCGGATAAAAACGACGACGCCAAAAATCGGCCGCCGCGCGCGCTTTGATCTGTCGCTCGTCGGTGACAAATTCATGACTGAACAGGCTGCCCGACTCAAACGCATTTTGGGTCAGCATCCGCTGACAAAAACCGTGAATGGTATAGATAGCCGCTTCGTCCATCTGCCGCTCGGCCTCTAACAGACGCTGCGCCGCGGTTTTATGATCGCTAATCTCTGCCAGCAAAGGCTCAATGATGGGATCGTCACTCTCACCGCACATAAAGGCAAAACGCGCCTCATGAATGCGACGCCGAATACGGTCTTTTAACTCTTGGGTTGCAGCTTCGGTAAAAGTCACCACCAGTATTTGCTCGACCCGACACGGCGCTGCGCGGCCATGCCCAAGCAACAATCGCAGGTACAAGCCAGCAATGGTAAACGTCTTGCCGGTGCCGGCGGAGGCTTCGATTAATCGGACGCCATCAAGTGGCAAGGTGAGCGGGTTGAGGATCTGCGGTTCCATATCATTATTTCATCGCCTAGTCTGCCCGCTATTGTAGCAACCCCTTGGGGTAAAACATATTCTAACCAAGGCCATCAATCTGCGCCGGTTAACATCACGATCAAAAAAGGCCAGCATCGCTGGCCTTGGTTCATTGATTGAGACTCGACGTTTACGACTGAAGCCAAACTGGGTTGGTCCATGCCGTGCTGCCGTCTTTGTCTTCCACTTCTAGATTGATCCAACCCTCTGCATCCGCAGGAATAGGCAGTGATAGCTCAAGACGCTGTGTGCTCTCTTCAGGGTTAATGGTGATGCTGTTTAGCACCTCACCACCTTGGCCGATTAAGCGCACTTCTTTGAGGCCATCAGCGGCGACCACATTAATATCCCATTTATCACCTGCCTTGGCGGTTTCACCAAACATGATGTTTTGTGGGTACAGGATTGGCCCCTGCGTGGCATAGCCGTGACCGGCTTTTAACGCTTTGGCAAAGGCGAGCGGCGTTAGCTCACCATCAACATTGGCCATCATACGAATACGCCCAGTGAGCTGGTTCCACGCATCATGGGTATCGGTACCGGCTGTGAGGTACATGGCTTCGCCTTGATCCCAAAGCTTGTGCGCTTTTTCAAGCGTCGGCTCGTTATCGACACGTGCGTTAAGCTCCATCAGGTCGAAACGGTCGGTCTTACCGCCCGGCACCGCATCCTTAGCGATATTGGTGAAGTAGCCATAATCGTTATATGGATGGTTCATCGGCACCACTTCTGCACCCATCTCATGTGCAGCATCAATCAGAGTATGCACGTCATCAGTACCCGGATCGACCGTCAGCGCCGCGCCATTGTCGATGGGGAACGGGTTCATGTGACCCCATGATGGCGAGATCTCAATCGATGGAATGAAAGGCACACCACGTTTTGCTGATAAATCAGCAAACACTTTGTGATTAATGGTGGAGTCGTGATCACTGATGAAGGTCAGATCCAAGTCGGTTGCCAACTGAGCACGCACCACGATTTCTGGTGGGGTTACCCCTTCCAGCACATTGCCGTGGTGGTGCAAGTCTGCCCCGTACCATTGGTGGCGATTAGGGAAGGTTACCTGTGGGATCTTAACCAACTGCTTGTTGGTTTTGCCCGATTCGAGCGTTACATCCAAGGTTTGTGATTCTGCAGTAAAGCCTGCACCGGCATTAATGCCCAGCTTGTATTCACCCGGTGCCAGATTTAGCTCCGCATGGCCAGCTGGCAGCAAATTAGTAAAGAAGGTGCGTTTACCCAAGAATTCAACCGGTGGCGCTTGGCCTTCAATGATAGTCACACGTGCGTCTTTAGCCACGCCAGACACCGCTTCTTCTACGTTAAGCGCAAGGGTCGCAGGGCTTTTTAGCGAGGTGAAATTCAGTGTTTGCTCGCCATCAGCGCTCACATTAATGGATTGCGACTGACTGTTGGCATGGCCGGTTGCCGTACCATAAACCTGATACTCGCCGGCTGGTAGCTCCATGCTGTACTGGCCATCTTTGGCAAGCGTCCACGCGTAAGGGTGACCGTCTTTTTCAATCATTACCAAGGCATCGTTTGGCACTTGCCCATTATCAGCGCGCAATTTACCTTCAATGGTACCTGTCGCTTCACCATGACGTTCGGCTTCGGCTTTGACAATCGGCGCCATGTCACCGTTCGGGACAACCTGTAGCTGAGACTCAAACGTACGGCTTTCACCGGCTTTGAGCGTGTGACCCAGATACATATCGCGACCGTTGTATTTAATGCGGTCAAAGTAAGGCGCATGCAGTGCGAACGCCCAGTCACGGTCATACGCGACCATGCGATCGGCGAGGGCATTGTCCGCCATCGCTTCTTCATTGCCTTCAAGGCCCGGCACCGCGAACTGATAACCCGTATCCGGCCAGATCGTGTGGCCAGATTCTAGCTCGAGATCATCCTCACCCTGGTTATTCATCACGGTTTTAAGAGCAATCGCGTCAGAGCCTGCAGCCAAGGTATACCAAGTAGTAATGTCGACTTTGTCGAAGTTACGGCTCACTTTGATCACTGCTTTTTCATCGCTGTCTTCAACAATCTCAATCGACTTGCGATCGTTCGGCCAAGCTGACCAGCTGTTGGGGATGAAATCTGCAAAAGCGACTCGGTCTAGATCAATTTTGCCATTTTTCACCGCCGCGAGATCCACCAAGGTACCACGTGGCACGCCCCATGGTGGCGCGGACTCAACCGCCAATGCGAACGCGACATGCTCGTTTTTCACAGTGATGTCTTGGGCGTGCGTTGCCTCACCATCTGGGATTGCAGTCTTACCTTGAGTAATGCTGACGTCGGCGTGCGCTGAGGCACCCAGCAAAAGGCCAGAGACCAAGGTCGCCACCGCGCTTTTTGAGAATTTATGCATGAAGGCACATCCTTTTTTTCATGGTTTGTTATATGAATTTTCGATGACATTGTGCGTTAAGTTAATTACACGTTCAAATAAAAAACAGAACAAAGGCCTCTATAAAC
>NZ_MUFH01000251.1:0-3845 GCF_001996115.1 Salinivibrio sp. MA427 | reverse complement strand
CGTCGATACGCAGTTCATCACGCCTACGCAACATCAAGTAGTCATCACGGGGCATGGTGAATTAATGCCGCTGGAAACCACGCAAATCTCCGCGCAAGTATCGGGAGAAGTCATGGATTGGCACCCGAATTTTGTCGCCGGTGGCATCGTAAAACGTGGCGACGTGCTCTTCTCTATTGAGGCGGATAATTATCAGGCGGCGGTGCTCAGTGCAGAGGCCGATCTCGCCAGCGCGCAAGCCGCTCTCATTGAAGAACAAGCGCAAGCCGCAGTGGCAAAGCGCCAAGCAAAAAGCTTGCCTCCGACACAGGTCACCGATCTCTATTTACGCAAACCACAACTATTAACGGCCAAGGCGCGGGTGAAGTCGGCCCAAGCGGCATTAAAACGCGCTCAACGCGATCTTGATAACTGTCAAGTCACCGCCCCCTATGATGCCCTAGTGGTCTCACGCGATATCGGTGTGGGTCAATATATTAGCGCAGGCACGACTGTGGGTACGATCAACAATGTTGAAGTGGCGGAAGTCCACGTACCTGTGGCTGGGTTTGACAGTGCATTTCTGCCCGAACAACTCGAAGGGATTCAGGCCTCGCTGACACGAAATGGCACATCGCCGATTCATCGCGAAGGCACCGTGGTGCGTGATTTAGGGATTGTGGAACAAAGTACACGGATGATGCGTGTGGTTGTGCGTCTTGATGACCCCTACGGTATCAGCTCGCCTAAACCAACTCTGCCCTTCGGCAGTTATGTTGAGGTGGCCTTTAACGGCACCACGTTAGACGCAGTATTTAAACTTCCCCAAGCCTTGGCAAATAATCGACAAGTTTGGGTGGTCGATGGCAAGGGCCAACTTTCATCTCGCGCCTTGAATATTGTCCGTGCCGAAGGGCAATACCTTTATGCGGACCAAGGGCTAAGTGCCAATGACCAGATTGTGACAACGCCCCCCGAGTTTCCTGAAGCGGGAATGACGGTACGCGTGGCATCGCAGGTTGCGCAGGAGAACGACGACGATGAATGAAGCCCCTACGCCACCTCGTGGTCTCATTGCGTATTTTGCACATAACCCTGTCGCGGCGAATCTGATCATGATTTTTGTATTGATCATGGGGATCGCGAGCTACTTCTTTATTCAACGTCAGATGTTCCCCAACATCGAAATTAATTATATCCATATCACTGCTGACTACCCAGGCGCCTCGCCACAAGAGGTTGAAGAGAGCATCCTCGTAAAGGTGGAAGAAGCCATTAAAGATGTCACCGGCATTGAGTCTGTGGTATCGACAGCACGCCGAGGCTTTGGCCGTGTCGAAATCGAAGTGGATGTTGGCGAAGACCTCAATGTGGTGTTGGATCGGGTGAATCAGAAAGTCGATGCCATTTCTAATCTGCCCGCGTCTATGGAGCCGCTCAATGTGTCACGATGTGACATTAGTCGAGCTCAGTGCCCCTAACTACGAAATCGCCATTGAAGTTGCACCGCAACAATTAAGAAAATACGACCTCACTCTGGGTCAAGTCAGTGACGCCATAGCCCGCTATTCAGCCAACTTCTCAGCCGGTGAAGTGCGCACCGATAGCGGTATGATCGCCATTCGCGTGGAAAACCAACGCTATCGCGGCGACGAATTTCGACAGATCCCGATTAAAATTGGTCCAAATGGTAGCCGGCTACGACTGCAAGATATCGCGACCATTAAAGATGGCTTTACCGAAGGTGAGCGCTATTTTAAATACTCTGGGCAAAATGCCATCTTTCTCTCGGTGAACGCGACAGCGTCGCAAAACATGGTTACCGTCGCCTCCGCAGTCAAAGATTACATCGAAACGAAAAACAACACGCTTCCAGCCGGTTTGGCGCTAAAGTCCGTGGTTGATATGACCCACTACTTAAACGCGCGCTTGGACATGATGCTCAAAAACTTGCTGCAAGGGGCAGTGCTCGTCGCGTTGTTACTGACCCTCTTTTTACGCTTCAAGCTAGCTATGTGGGTGCTCGTTGGACTGCCCGTTTGTTTTCTTGGCGCGGTTATGCTGATGCCAGTGATAGGGGTCAGTATTAATATTGTGTCGTTATTTGCCTTTATTATGGTGTTGGGGATCGTCGTTGATGATGCCATTGTGATAGGCGAAAGCGTTTATACCGAAGTCGAGCATAAGGGCGGTGGTGTGAATAACGTGGTTGCCGGTGCTCAACGGGTTGCAACGCCCGCTACCTTTGGGGTATTAACGACCATTGCAGTGTTTGCCCCTTTTTTGATGTCTAGTGGACCAGAGCGTGCCTTCTTCTTTGGTATCGCCGCCATTGTCATCTTGTGTCTGGTATTTAGTTTGATTGAATCCAAACTCATCCTTCCAGCACACCTTGCTCATACCCACTTTTCTACCCCTAAACCAAATAGCTTACGCCAACGCTTTAACCGCCGTTTTCAGCAATTCATTCACGGCCCTTATCGTCGTACAGTCACCCGGGCCACACACTGGCGTTGGTCTGTACTTACCGTATTCATTGCCCTATTGGCGATCAGTATTGCTTTGGTGGTGGCCAGCCACGTTCGTATGGTGCCGACGCCGAAAGTACCACATGACTTCCCCAATATTCGTTTAGAGATGAATAACAACGCATCGAGCGAACAAACCATCGCTGCCCTAAAAGCTATCGAGCGAATGGTCTACGACGTTGATAACAACACTCAAGCGGAAACCGGCCAAGCCATGATCAAAGAAACCCTAGTATTTAATGAGGGTCGAACCGCTGGGCAGCTGGTGATCCCCTTGGTGGATGATGCCGTTCGCCCCTTTACCACTTTTGAACTCTCTCGGCGCTGGCGCGATGCCATGCCTGATATTCCGGGGGTGAAAAAGCTCACCATTCAAGACGATGTCAACGGCGGAGAACAAGGTGATGAATTTGGTTACCTGTTATTCGGCCCCGATATTGAGACCCTCAATGCCGCTGGGCGGGCGCTGATGTCACGCCTTAATCAGCAACCAGGGCTTTTCGATATATCCTCTTCGATGGATTCTGGCAGCCAGGAAATTCTGATCTCGCTCACTCCCGTCGCCCATGATCTGGGGCTGGATCTGACGACCATTGCCCAGCAAGTTGGGGGCAGCTTTTATGGCGGTGAAGCACAGCGATTGATCCGAGACGGTGAAGAAATCAAAGTCATGGTGCGGTATCCAAAGCGCACGCGAGAAACCTTCTCATCGCTACGCTATGCCGTGATTACGACGCCAACGGGGCAACAAGTGATGCTGGGTGATGTGGTCAACTTTGAGCAACAGCCTGGGATCAGTAGCCTTCGCCGTGAAGCAGGGTTTCGCACTGTCTACGTCTATGGCGCCATTGATGAAGAGCAAGTAGAACCCAACCAAGTGGTTGAAACGATTCGACAATCGGTAATACCTGATGTGTTGGCCGATTATCCTGAAGTCACCAGTGAGCTCAGTGGCTCGATTGAGGAGCAACAAGCTCAGCAAAGTGAGCAACTGCTGTTTTTTATCGCTGGCATGATCGTGGTCTATGCATTGCTTGCCGTACCATTAAAAAGTTACACCCAGCCATTAATCATTATGTCGGTGATCCCATTTAGTCTCACCGGCGCCATTTGGGGACATTATTGGTTTGATATCGATTTGAGCTTGATGTCGACCTTTGGCTTAATTGCCGCGGCAGGTGTGGTGGTCAACGATTCATTGGTAATGACCGATTACATCAACCGAGCTCGGCAAGCGGGCGTTGCGGTCAAACAAGCGGTGATTGACGCCGGCTGCGCGCGTTTTCGTGCCATCACTCTCACCTCAATCACCACCTTTGCCGGGGTACTGCCGATCAT
>NZ_MUFH01000250.1:0-3855 GCF_001996115.1 Salinivibrio sp. MA427 | reverse complement strand
GGTTTGGTAAGGCACGCCATTGAGGCGCTGCTCAAACTCACCCGCGCGATTGCCCGCAAAAACAAGGTGAGTGTGGCTATCAATGAGTCCGGGTGTCACCAATCTTCCGTTTAACGACTGCTTCGGCCAGTCAAGCTGCTCGGCATCTTGGCCAAGTGCAACAATTTTGCCGTTTTCAACCGCAATCGCGCTTAGGTCTTGGCATTGGTAGCCGTCGCTATTGTGGATATCGCTGGCCATCGTGACCAGTTTTGCATCGGTATATAGGTGTCTCATGATGATGGCCTTACCGCTTATTAAATGTCTATACAAATGTATAGACAAATAAAGTGGCAGACACAAGAAGAAATGTAAAAGAACGGTAAAAAATTGTGACCGGTTCGATCTAAATGAAGTTATCTATCTGTTCTCGACGTGAGTTTGTAGCGCGATCCTGGATGGTACAGCAAGGCGGCACTGACGAGGGTTTGTTGGCTCCAGGTCCGACGGTGTAATAGTAAACAGGGTTCGTCTGATCGCATCGCGAGGGCTTGCTGAATGGTCGAGCTCGCTTGAATGGCTTCGACTGTATGCTCAATGGTATTCACTGGGCAAACCGTTGATAAATACTCGTTTGGGGTAGTTTGATTAAAGTCTTGTGCTAAGTAGTCGGGCGCCAAAGCCGGATTGACCCAGCGCTGTTCAAGTTGCAACGCGATCGCATCACCGTAATGAACAATCTCACTATAAAAGACGGATGTACCCACCATAACGCCTAAGCGCATAGCAACATCAGCCGGTGCAGAAATGCGTTTCAATGTGCGAATATCACTGTGATAAGTTTGCCCGCGAGCGTTAACCTCATCGGCGATATTACGAATATCCATTAATGGGGATTCGGCTTTGGGCTCAGTGACAAACGTCCCCAATCTAGGTGTGCGCTCCAGTAAGCCTTCAGCGACTAAATCGCGCACGGCTTTGTTCACCGTCATGCGGCTGACGTCAAATTGATCGCATAATTCGTATTCGGTCGGAATACGTGTCCCCACAGGCCAAATCCGAGTTTCAATTTTCTCTTGAATAAAGGTTTTAATTTGTTGATAGCGGGGCGCATTGGCCATAGATTGTTCCTGTCATTATTGTGTATACAAATCAGCATTGCTGAAGTCTAGTGCAAAATCAAGCGGATGATAGGGCGATACTCGTGAATCATTCGTTGGACGGCGAAGAAATTCTTGACGGGATGACTTGCATCACAAATGTCGGATCTTCATAATCAAAACCCTACTCACACTGTGCGGTTACTTACTGATCGCAAAATACACGTTCATGTGCCACTTGGTGTGTGGCACCACTGAGAAGGATTGTTATCAATGCCTCTAATTACTCTCCCTGACGGCAGTCAGCGTTCTTTTGACCACCCAGTTTCAACCTACGACGTTGCCAATGACATTGGTCCTGGCCTCGCTAAAGCTTGTATTGCGGGCCGTGTTGACGGCAAACGCGTTGATGCGTGTGACTTGATTGAGCACGATGCTCAGCTCGAAATTATCACCGCAAAAGACGATGATGGGCTTGAGATTATTCGCCACTCGTGTGCGCACCTTTTAGGGCATGCGATTAAGCAACTTTTCCCTGATACCAAGATGGCGATTGGCCCAACCATCGATAGTGGTTTCTATTACGATATCGATATGGATCGCTCGCTCACCCAGGATGACCTGGATGCAATTGAAAAACGCATGAAAGAGCTGGTGAAAACCAAGTATCAGGTTGTGAAGAAAACGGTCAGCTGGCAAGAAGCACGTGATACCTTTGAATCACGTGGTGAACCGTACAAGATTGAAATCTTGGACGAGAATGTCTCTCGCGATGACCGTCCGGGCTTGTATCACCACGAAGAATACATCGACATGTGTCGTGGTCCACATGTACCGAACATGAGCTTTTGTCAAAACTTTAAAATTTTGAACGTGGCTGGCGCGTATTGGCGTGGTAACAGCGACAACAAGATGCTGCAACGAATCTACGGCACCGCCTTTCCTGATAAAAAGCAACTGAAAGCACACCTGGTGCGTTTAGAAGAAGCGGCGAAGCGTGATCACCGTAAACTGGGTAAGCAGCTTGATTTGTATCATATGCAGCAAGAAGCGCCTGGGATGGTATTCTGGCACCACAATGGCTGGACGATTTTCCGTGAGCTTGAGCAATTTACCACTGGGACAAATATGCTGATTACATGTTTACCACCCAGTCAGAAAGCCGTGAGTATGCACTTAAGCCAATGAACTGCCCAGGTCACGTACAGATTTTTAACCAAGGGTTAAAGTCTTACCGTGATTTACCGCTGCGTATGGCAGAATTTGGTAGTTGTCACCGTAATGAGCCATCCGGTGCGCTGCATGGTTTAATGCGTGTGCGTGGCTTTACCCAAGACGATGCGCATATCTTCTGTACCCCAGAACAGGTACAAAAAGAAGTCAGTGCGTGTATCGAAATGGTCTACGAGACGTACCAAACCTTTGGTTTCAACAACATCGAAGTCAAACTTTCTACACGCCCAGAAACGCGTGTTGGCTCTGACGAGATGTGGGATCGTGCAGAAAAAGCCTTGCACGAAGCCTTAACGGCGATGGATATTCCGTTTGAAATTCAAGAAGGTGAGGGGGCGTTTTACGGGCCTAAGATTGAGTTTACGTTACATGATTGCCTGGATCGTGCTTGGCAATGTGGTACAGTACAACTAGATTTCGCGCTTCCTGAGCGCTTAAGTGCCACGTRTGTAGGCGAAGACAACGAACGTCACACACCTGTGATGATTCACCGTGCTATCCTCGGTTCGTTGGAACGTTTCATCGGTATTCTGATTGAAGAATACGCTGGACACTTCCCAACGTGGCTATCACCGCAGCAAGCTGTGGTGATGAATATCACGGATAAACAAGCAGATTATGCGCAAGAGATTGCGAAAAAACTGCAAAAAGCTGGATTTAGAGCCTCTGCGGACTTGAGAAACGAGAAGATTGGCTTTAAAATCCGCGAACACACTTTGAAGCGTGTACCGTATATGCTCGTTTGTGGTGACCAGGAAATGGAAGCTGGCGAAGTAGCAATACGTACCCGTAAAGGTAAAGATTTGGGTAAAATTAAGATTGATGACTTCCTTGCTCAATTGCAGCAAGAAGTGCAAGATCGAACACTCAATATTGTGGAGGAATAAGGTATTAAAGGCGCAAGAAAAGCCCCGGCAAAGAAAAACGCTCATCGTCTAAACAACGAAATTCGTGGTGTCAAAGAAGTTCGATTGTCTGATGACAGCGGCGAACAACTCGGTATCGTCCCTTTTGATGAAGCACTCGCCAAAGCAGAAGAGGCGACTCTTGACTTGGTTGAGATCAGTCCGAACGCTGAGCCGCCGGTTTGTCGTATCATGGATTACGGCAAATTCCTTTACGAGAAGAGTAAAGCTGCGAAAGAGCAGAAGAAAAAGCAAAAGACTATTCAGGTTAAGGAAGTTAAATTCCGTCCTGGCACAGATGTAGGCGACTATCAGGTAAAACTACGCAACCTGGTTCGCTTCATTGAAGAGGGCAACAAGGTCAAGGTCACTATCCGATTCCGCGGGCGCGAAATGGCGCACCAAAGCATCGGTGTTGACGTGCTGAACCGCTTGAAGGAAGACACTGCTGAAATCGCTTCAGTAGAAAGTTTCCCGACTCGCATCGAAGGCCGTCAAATGATCATGGTCCTGGCCCCAAAGAAGAAGTAATTCTGGCTTCCAAGTAACAAGCGGCTGCGCCTGTTAGGTGCAGCCGCTTTGTTCGCCAAATTGCTATATTATTAACACAATGCGGAGTTATCATCATGTCTAAGATG
>NZ_MUFH01000025.1:0-16700 GCF_001996115.1 Salinivibrio sp. MA427 | reverse complement strand
CTATTAAGCGTAGGGATGCGTGTGCGAAGGCAAAAACCTAACTCCATCAATTTACTGTTGATCGCCATTTATATCGGCGCACTGGCGATATTGTCTCATTATATTGTCTGACAATGGTGTCGGCGCCGATCAAGCTCACTGATTGATAGAAATCTATCCGTCGTCGTAGGCGCTTAGCGTTGTACCTTGCAGTACATATCCCACCTCTGCCAAGTCATGACTGACATGCTCAGTATTGAGTGTCCCTTCGACATAAACCACATCCCATAGTTCTTGAATCGGCGCGCCATCGGCAAACTTTACGTAAATAATTTGATTGGGCGGTGGGGGTGGCACATGGATGCAGGCGCCAAGAAAAGGGACCAGCAAGAATTCGGTCACCCGTTGATCGTCACCTTCTAACGGGATCACAAAGCCGGGGATTTTAACTTGGCTATTATTGAGTTCAGGGCGAACCGATCCGACCAAGCTTTGCGGGTTATCACCGTCGTGGCTAATGTCTGGCATGCCGCGGCTATCAAACTGTGCCCGTTCGTGCTCAGGAACCAAATCTATCCAATCGAGCATGAGTGGTTCACTGCTTGCCCAAGCAAGCGAACTCAAAAGGCCGCTAAGCAAGGCGATAAGATGGAGCGTTATCCGTTTTTTCATGGGTTATACCTTCATTGTCATGCCGTCGGACAGTGTTTGTCGGTACGCGCGCCAAGCGGGAATTAAGCCGACCACGAGACCAGCGATAAACACGCCGACCATTAACAAACATTCATAATAAGAGGGCCAGTCGAGCGGTAAGAACAGGCCAAATTCACTGATAATATAGGGCTGGGTGAGCGCAAGACCGCCATAAAGCAGTAGCACACCTAAGATGATACCCGCCAGGGTGATGGCAACCGCCTCACTGACCAACAGCAGAATAATATGTACCGGACGTGCGCCCATTGCCCGTAAAATTGCCATTTCTCGTCGACGCTCGTTCAGGCTGGTGAGCAGGCTGGAGAGCATGCCTAATAATCCAGCAACGACGACAAATCCAGCGATCACTAATAGCGCTTGCTCGCCCACGCGCATCATGTCCCATAGCTCATGCAAGGCAATGCCGGGCATGATGGCAGTCAATGGCTCGCGTGAATAAGTATTGACCCAACGCTGGACGGCAAACGTTTTGATTTTACTGTTCAGACCCACCATGACTGCAGTGAGTTGCTCGGGCTGTAATTCACGCTGCTGTGCTTGGGCTTGAGTGAGGCCTTGGCCGAGTCGTGCGCCACTTTCCCAGCCGACATGAATCGCTTCTATGGCTTCGAGCGACACATGCACACTGCGGTCGACGGGCGTGCCGGTGGGCGCCAAAATACCGGTGACAGTAAACGGCAAATTGTCGTGTTGATTAAAGCTTTTATCGGCCAGTCCATGAGCAATCACTAGGTTATCGCCCATTTTGTATCCCAGATCTTTCGCCACTTGGGCGCCAATCACGGTATCAAATAGACCGGAAAATGGGCCGCCTTGGCGAAAGGCGAGTGGTTGTTTTTGACCATATTGATAATGGGAAAAGTAATCATTGCTGGTGCCGAGCACGCGAAAGCCACGGTGAGAATCCCCGAGTGAAATGGGGATGGTCCAACTCACATCTGAGTGCTCGCGAAGGCGCTGATAACTTTCCCAGCCGATATTGTTGGTGGCGTTACCAATTCGAAACACGGAATAGAGCAGCAAATTAATGGAGCCAGAACGGGCGCCCACAATTAAATCGGTGTTGGAAATGGTGTTGGCAAAGCTGGCCTTCGCTTGCGTGCGCACCTTTTCGACGCCGAGTAACAGCACCACGGCGATGGTGACGGTCAGCAAAGAAAGCAATGCGGTGGCGCGGCGATTTTTCAGGCTTTTCCCTGCGAGTCCCAATAGCGAAATCATTGCTGATCCTCCTTGCGACGCATGGCGCGATTCAGCGCGGGAAGCGAGACATCACGGTCAAACAAGGGCGCTAATTGACTGTCATGGCTGACAAACAATAAGCTGCTGTTGGCTTCTCGGCAGCGGTCTTGAAGCAACTGAATAAAGGTGTTGCGGGTGTCAGCGTCGAGCGCAGAAGTCGGCTCGTCAGCGATAATTAACGCCGGCGCACCAATCAGCGCCCGCGCCGCCGCGACCCGTTGTTGCTGGCCGATACTCAGCGCGGTGACCGGCTGGTGGTGACAGTTTGTGGGTAAGCCCAATTGGTCGAGCAAGGTGGCGGCCTCTTGATGAGGCGATCGTGTCAACGCCTGACGACGCAGGTGAGAAAAGCGCAGCGGCACGGTGACATTATCGATCACCGATAAATAAGGCAGTAGATTAAATTGCTGAAAAATATAACCAATGTGGTTAGCACGGAATTGATCACGCTCGCGATCATTCAGTGCCGTTAGCGCTTGATGATTGACCGTCAGCGTACCCGTCTGGGGGATATGAATACCCGCAATCAGGCTTAGCAGGGTGGATTTACCACTGCCGCTGGGACCTTGTAAAAATATATGCTCGCCAGCATTGACCGCAAAACTGTCGATATCAAGGATCGGTTGCGGCTGGCCCGGCCACGTAAAACCTAGTTGTTTGATGGTTATCATGCCTGACAGGGGCACTGGATGCGCCCCGCCTCCTTTTTTCACTACCACTGGATGTGCGACTTAGCACGAATCAAGGTGTCAACCCAGACCTTATCATCGGTAACGGCCTGAATTTTGATGGCTTCTGTGTTAGGGAACAGGCTAAACCAATCCGTTTTCAATTCGGTGAAGGCTTGTGGGGTTTGGCAAACGAATTGATAGTTCACGGATAAAGTGTTGTGGTTACCCTGATCATGCTCGGACCACATCATTGCCGGGGGCCGTTAACTCAATGAATACGCGCTCACCGTCTTGGGCGAGGCTCAGTGCCACCTCCCCGTGGACGTGGGCATCGAACGACTGATAGCTGGCTTCATCGGCTAATGTTGCTGCAGAGGTGGTCGCGATGGCCATAGTGATAACGCTGGGTAATAAACGAGCTTTCATGTGGTTTCTCCTCGTGAATAAATGAATTAGATAATGAAGACATTTATTTCACTCGGTGGGGCGCGCGCCGAAAAGGCAATAGCGGTACGATAAGCTCGCTGAGGTTTTGACCAAACGATGAGGGTATTGGCAGCATAGGTGGGCGTCGGTGTCACGATACTGGAAGCCAGTATTGCTGGTGGGATGRGATGACAGACACCACAATGCTCACTGTGATGGCTCGGGGCTAAGGTGTCGACTTGATGGTGCGCCCACAGTCCGGCTTGGCTAAGCACCAATACAAATAGCAGGTTGACGAGCACTCGCCGAGTCATCCAGACGTCCATGAGGTTATTGAGTAATGTGATAACATAACAATTGTAGCCTTGAACGCCAAGTCTGAAATGAAAGCGCGGGCCTTGCCCGCGATATGATTATTGGTTTACCAGCTCTGTCACCAAGCTGACAACTTGATTCACTTCATCCTCGTTTAGCTTGCCTTCTTTTACAAAACGCACCATGCCTTTATCATCCAGTACGGCAATCAACGAGCTCTCTTCTTTTAAGCGCCATGCCTCTGCGACACTGCCATTTTCGTCGAGCACAATCGATGACCAGCTAAATTCGCGTTTACTGTCTTCGGCTGACGATTTTACAAAGCCGCCAGTTCCCCACATGGCATCATCTTGATTGATGATGGTGGTGGTTTGATAGCGTGCATCGTCAAAATCCGCGGCGGTAATTGCCGCCATGAGGGGGGCGTTCATTTCTTTGGCGCTACTGCGTCCAGCAATGGCTTGGATCACGCGTACTTTTTCCTGCAACTGTTCGGTTTGCCAAGCTTGATAAACGATATCGTCGCCATTCAAGGTTAGTTCGCCGTGCTCGGCGACCTTGGCTGACGGTAAAGGTGCACCGTTTTGGATCGTGTGCGCCCAACTGGTGCCTGTGAATAACGCAAAAGTGAGAGCAAGTAGGGTTTTGTTCATGCTTTATCATCCATGTCTGTGGTCATTATTTGGCATTCGGTGCCAAGTTATCTATGGTTACGCCAGACAGTGCGTTGTGCCAAGTGCCAAGAGTTAATCCGTGCGCAAGATCGGAGTTTTATCCAGTGATCGTCACTTCAAAGCGCGCGTATTGATCTAAGGTAGGAACTTTTCGTGCCCAGTAGGCTCTAATTCTGTGCTTGTCATCAGAATAAGATGGCACTTTGCTTGCTTAGCTTTATACGTGGAGATTGCCAGATAATATTCGGTGCTCCAAGGTGGTAACACATGATTTACCGAGAAACGGTGAAAGAGCGTTGTTACTGTTTCGGTCTGTTCATCAGACTTGGTTGAGAAATAAAGGGATCCCTATGCTTCGCATCTTTCGTCAATATCGACCAACCCAGATTGCGCGATATGTGAAACGATTTTTTAAGGGCCGACTTTATATTGAAGGTGTCGGCGCGTTTGAGTTTGATGGTGGGCGTTTGCTACCTCCAGGACACAGTGATAAACGTGCACTCTCGGTCATGACCGAAGTAAATAAAGAAATTAAATCGATGGCCATCACCGCATAAAAAACGTGCGATGCAGAAAAAACACGTCTAATGACGTGTTTTTTTATCTCTGAGTTTGCGTGTCATCAGACTTTTGCGTGCCTTCAGACTATTGTGGCGGGAAGCAAACGCCGGTGCCACCCAAGCCGCAGTAGCCTTGGGGATTTTTGTGCAGATACTGCTGATGGTCTGTTTCTGCTAAGAAATAAGTACCTGCGGGGGCGATCTCTGTGGTGACGGCATCCGACTTGCCCGCTGCTTTTAAAGCGGCTTGATAGGCGGCAAAGCTGGCTTCTACCGTCGCGCGATCGGCAGGATCACAGTAATAAATGGCTGAACGGTACTGTGGGCCCACGTCATTACCTTGGCGCAATCCTTGAGTTGGATCGTGGTTTTCCCAAAAGATCGTCAATAAAGCGTCCAGACTGGTGACACTCGGGTCAAAAATGACATTAACCACTTCGGCGTGGCCTGTTTGACCCGTACAGACATCTTGATAGCGCGGGTGTTGTGTTACCCCACCGCAGTAGCCAACAGAGGTCATGACTACACCTGGTTGTTGCCAGAGTTTGCGTTCCGCTCCCCAAAAACAGCCCATCCCTAAAATGACCTGTTTCTGACCGTTCGCTGGGGCCGTTGTGATAGGTTGCCCAAATACGGCATGTGGCTCGGTGGGCGTGATGGCATCAGCACGATCCGCAATCGCATTATCGGGTTGGCTGAACGAAGATTGCATCGACATAGGCATCCTTTTACTGCTGTGATGAAAAGCGTTATGTGTTGTATGAAACCGCTTTGGGTGTGGACTGATGTGAATGGCGCTAGCATCAAGCCCAGCTCAACGCGTAATATGGCAAGATATCATCAATTTTGTTGAGCGGCACCCTAGTAATGGTTCTCATTGCATGAAGATACGTAAACTCTCCCTTATTGCGATCGCTTTTTTACTGCTACCTAGCTGGGTACGCGCGAGCCTCGACGTTGAGCTCCAAGGACTCGAGGGTGAAGCGCAACAAAATGTAGCAACGTATTTGGCAGCGATCGCGCCCGAAGAACGCGATGGTTCGTATCGGTTTAAGGCGCGTATCGAGCGCGATGTCCGACAAGCACTCCAGGCAGTAGGCTACTATCAGCCAAAAATCACGCTGAACGCGCCAGAGGGCGATACCCTGGTTGTCTCCGTTAATCCAGGCCCCCCGGTTAACGTGGCGCAAGTCGATGTCGTCTTTTCCGGTGAAGCTGCGATGGATGATGACTTTCATTCGCTTAAAGCGAAAGGACCGCAACCTGGTCATCGGCTCAATCACAGTGATTATGAGTCACTCAAAAGTCAGATCCAGAGCTTAGCCGTGAAAAAGGGCTATTTTGATGGTCGTTTTACGCAAGCCCGGCTCGAAGTTGCGCCTGACCGCCAGCAAGCCTTTATTCGTCTGCATTTTGCCAGTGGCAAGCGTTATCATTTTGGTGCGATCGATTATCAAGGCTCGCAAATCCAGCATAAGCGACTTGATACACTGCGAGATTTTTCACCAGGTGATCTCTATCAAGTTACTGACTTAGGCGAGTTTAACCAAGCGTTAGCAAATACGGGCTGGTTTGCCAGTGCATTAGTCCAAGCGGATATGGAAGACGCCGAGGACAATGAAGTGCCGATCAAGGTGACGTTGACCCCGGAAGCGCGCAACAAGTTTGAAACTGGGGTGGGGTATTCCACCGACATTGGTCCGCGTCTTAAGCTTAATTGGCGTAAGCCTTGGTATAATTCAAGGGGGCATAGCCTGAGCACATCACTGGCGGTTTCTCAGCCAGAGCAAACCCTTACTTCTACCTATAAAGTGCCGCTTGACGATGTTTCACGGGAATATTATCAAGTTCAGCTGGGGTTAAAAAATACAGACCAACGCGATACCACCAGTTTTGAAGCGACGACCTCTGTCTCCCGACACTGGCTTTATGATACCGGCTGGCAGCGCAGTGTATCGCTGCGCTGGCTGTACGAAAACTATAGCCAAGGGCAAGATGAAGATATCGTCAGCGTGGTGCTGCCGGGCGTCAACGTTACCCGAACGCGTGTGCGTGGTGGTTTAATGCCGCATTGGGGAGACAAGCAATCACTGACGCTGGAGGTAGCCGATCCCGCGTGGCTGTCGGATATTAGCTTGCTGCGACTTCAAGGTCGTAGTGCTTGGATTCGCAGTTTAAATAAGAATCATCGTGGCTTACTCCGGGTCGATGGTGGCGCCCTGATTTCCGAGGAGTTTCGTGAAGCACCACCATCATTACGCTTTTTCGCTGGGGGGGATAACAGCATTCGTGGTTATGGCTATGAAACCGTCTCGCCTGTCGATGACAGCGGTCAGTTAAGTGGTGCACGCTATATGTTAACCGGGACTTTAGAATATCAGTATCGTCTTGGTGGCAATTGGTGGTGGGCGGTGTTTGCTGACGGCGGCGATGCGTGGACCAACCATTTGTCATGGAAGCGCGCGGCCGGGACAGGCATTCGTTGGTCATCACCGGTGGGCCCGATTCGCCTTGATGTCGCCCATGGTTTTGATAATGACGATGACGACTTTCGTGTGCACCTGACGTTGGGGCCTGAATTATGAGCCGGTGGTTGGTTAGATTAACTTTGATTCTATTAATCACGATATTTGCGCTGGTAGGTTTGGTGTCCACCACCTTATTTACGCCGATCGGGTTACAAGTTGGAGTGTGGGGGGCACAGAAAGCTATACCTGCATTATCGCTTGAACAAGCCGAGGGCACTTTGCTGACCGGCTTTGAACTTCGTGGTCTGCAATATCAGGATGAGCAAATCCAATTGGCCGCTAATAAGCTGGGGATTGAGATAAAAGGTAAGTGCTTACTTACTCCATCAATCTGTGTCGAACAACTGGCGGCTGAAGGGGTAACGCTTGCGCTTAATTTCCCGCCAAGCGATGACAACACCGCCGCCGAGCCGTCTACCGCGAGGATCCAATCGCCGCTACCGATACATATTAACGCGTTTGCATTCAATGATGTGGCGATTCAGGTGGCGGGACAGGCGATTGACTGGCAGCAGCTTCAAGGCGGTGTGCATGTCGAGGGAGACACCTTAACCTTATCGCCCACAAAGTGGCAGCAGCTGGTGGTTACCCTGCCCACCAACGACAGTGATCAAGAAAATACCGACCGTGCGGTTGGTAAACCTGATAGCGACGCCTCGAGTGCCCCTTTTCATTATCCAGGGCTCCGCTTGCCGTCCATTCATGTGCCGCTAAATATCAATGTTGAGCAATTTAGCCTACGCGATACTCGTATTGACGCCGGTACAGTACATACCTTTTCTTCGTTAGATCTCGTCGGCGCCGTCAAGGGCAGTGCGGTGACGATTGACCATTTTTCGGTGGCTGCCCCTCAGGGCACGGCTAAGCTTTCTGGCGATATCTTGTTGGAAGGTGAGTACCCACTGACCTTAGAAACACAGTTGACCACGAACTTGGCATCGCTCCAAGGGCAAGCATTGTCACTGTCGGCCTCAGGAAGTCTTGCCGCGCTTAAGCTAAACGCGAGCGCGCGCGGCCCGGTGACGGCGACGCTTGAGGGAGAAGCAAACGTGCTGGCACCGAACTTACCTTTTGCCGTGCAATTGGATAGCGAGGCATTGGCGTGGCCGCTGACGGGGAAAGCGATCGCGGCATTACGCGAGCTACACTTTCACGCCGATGGTGACTTATCTGACTATCAGCTGGGGCTACAAAGTGACGTCGACGGTCCTGAGGTGCCGAAAACACAACTAAACCTTGCCGGGCAAGGTAGCCTCTCGGCGCTCAAGCTCTCGCAATTTGAGGCACAAACACTCGGTGGTACTGTTGCTGGGCGCGCCAGCGTGGATTGGTCCAGCGTGCCTTTTTGGCAAGCCGAGTTAGGCTTTGCCCATATTCAGCCTCAGCGGCAATGGCCTGAGGTGAATGGTGATGTAACCGGCGCCGTGAGCCATCGTGGACGATTAACCCCACAAGGTGGCTGGGATGTGTCTATGCCAACCTTGGTCGTTCATGGTGAGCTTCAGCAATTACCCCTTTCAGTGTCTGGCGCGCTTAATGCCCATGATCGTGATGGCGATGGGCAACCTAGCGTTTCTACCTCCGGTCTGACGCTTTCCCACGGTCCTAACCGTATTACTGCGCAAGGGCAAGTGCGTGACGAGTGGAAAATGGGGCTATCGGTGGATATTGCTGACCTGTCCCAATCATTACCGATGTTAACCGGTGTGATTCGCGGCGATGCGCGTCTGAGCGGGCCCTTTGCCCATCCCGATGCCAAACTGGCCTTCCATGCCAAGCAGTTGCGCTGGCAAGATCTGCGCATCAATCAGCTCACTTTGGACGGCGCCCTGGCCTTAAAGGATACCTTAGGTGGCAACCTGAATGTGTCTGTGCTGGGAGGGCGTTATCAAACGCTGCGTTTAGAGAACTTAGATCTTACCGTCCGCGGTGATGAAGCCGAGCATCAGCTGGATTTACGCTGGCAAGGCGTTCCTACCTCTGGCGTGCTGAGTATTCAAGGTGCGTTGGCGCGCGAGTCCGGTTGGCAAGGGCAACTGCTCGATACGCGGGTGAATGTAGAAGACATTGGCGACATCGTGCAGCAAACCGCGGCGCCCATTGCGTTTACTTTCGCCGATACGCAAACCCAGATCGGCGAGCATTGCTGGCAGTGGCAAGCCACTTCTTTATGCTTATCACAACCGGCCTATATTGGTGAGCAAGGAGAGGTCGTTGCCAATATTGAAGGGTTTGATGCGAAGCAAATTGCGGCGTTCATGCCGCCGGAATGGCACGTTGAAACACGTGCCAATGCAGCCGTTCACGCTCGATGGCAGCCTGACGCCTCGCCAGATGTACGCGCCTCGATTGATATCACCGACGGTGCACTGCGTCAGCAAGCAGAAAGGCCACTGGTCATTGACTGGCAACACGCGAACATGGATGCACGCTGGCACAATGACCAATTACAAGGGGCGCTTGCTCTGACGTTGGATGATGGTGGCACCCTTGCGTCTGGCTTTACCCTAACCGATTTATTGGCCCCTACACCTACGATTACTGGCGACCTTACCGTGACTGCTGTGCAATTGGCCAAGCTTGAGCCCTTGCTCGGAAACGATAAACAAGCGGATATGAATGGTGAAGTGAATGCGAATTTACGTCTTGAAGGCCCACTAACGTTACCGCAAGTGTATGGCGGCATGACGGTCAGTGGGCTGCGGATGAAAGGCTTATCGTCACCGGTGGATGTAGATAACGGGCAATTGGCTCTGACGGTTGATGGGCAACAAGGGCAACTGGATGGGCAGTTAATCACGCCTGAGGGTCCGCTAACACTAAAAGGCGATGGCCAATGGCCCCGCATTGATGATTGGCAATTTGGCTTGAATGTATCGGGTGATACGTTACGTGTTAACCTTCCCCCAATGGTAAAGATCGATGTCGCGCCAGATCTTACCGTCTCTGCGACGCCTGACCAGGTCGCGATTCGTGGTGATATTCATGTGCCTTGGGGACGGATAGAAGTCGAAAACTTACCTGCGTCAGCGGTGACGGTGTCAGACGATACGGTGCTGTTAAACCAAGACTATACGCCAAAAAGTGCAGAACAAGACGAGCCGATGCCGTTTAACCTAGTCACCGATGTAAAGTTAGCACTGGGGGATGACGTTAGTCTCGCAGCCTTTGGTTTAAAGTCGCGCTTATCCGGTGAACTGAATATCAAAAACAACCCGCAAGGTGTATTAATTGTCGGGAATGTCAGCTTACTAGACGGAACGTATCGCTCGTTCGGACAAGACTTGATTATCCGCAAAGGGGAAATCTTGTTTAATGGCCCTGCCGACCAACCCTACCTGCAAGTGGAAGCGATTCGTAACCCAGAGCGAATAGAGGGGGATGTGATCGCAGGTATTCGCTTGAGTGGCCCGGCCGATGATCCGGTTGCGGATATATTTATGGATCCGGCTGGCTCGCAGGCGAATGCCTTATCTTATCTATTGCGTGGCCGAGCGCTGGATGCTGGCGCCGGCGATGCCAATATGACCTCGATGCTGATTGGTATTGGGTTAGCGCAAAGCGGAAAATTGGTAGGAGAGATCGGCCAAGCCTTTGGTGTTGAGGATCTCACCTTAGATACCGCGGGTGCCGGCGACGAACAAAAGGTCGAAGTGTCAGGCTATATTTTACCGGATTTGGAAGTGAAATATGGGGTCGGGATCTTCGATGCGATTGGGGTATTTACTGTGCGCTATCGTTTAATGAAAGACCTTTACCTAGAAGCGGTATCGGGTGTTGACCAAGCGGTCGATGTGCTTTATCAGTTTGAGATTAAATAAAAAAGCCCGCTGATAGAGCGGGCCTTTACTGTCTCAGTTACACGCTCGATTATTTCTGTGCGCGCTCAAAAGAAGACAGGATTTCGTCTTTTGCGGCTTGTGYATCGGCCCAGCCATCGACTTTGACCCACTTGCCGGCTTCAAGCTCTTTGTAACGCTCGAAGAAATGCGTGATTTGTGCTTTGAGTAGCTCAGGCAGATCGTTCACGTCTTTCACGTGATCGTACTCTTTGGTCAGCTTGCTATGAGGCACTGCGACAACTTTGGCATCTTCACCAGACTCGTCGGTCATTTTTAGCACACCCACTGGACGGCAGCGGATTACTGAACCGGGTACGAGAGGGAATGGGGTTGGAACCAGTACGTCTACCGGGTCACCGTCAAGTGACAAGGTATGGTTTACATAACCATAGTTACATGGGTAAAACATTGGGGTAGACATAAAGCGATCGACAAATACCGCACCGCTATCTTTGTCCACTTCGTACTTGATTGGATCAGCATTCGCTGGGATCTCAATCACCACATAAATATCTTCAGGCAGATCTTTGCCCGCAGGGACCTGGTTCAGGCTCATGGAATGTCCTTTTGTTAAATCAAACAGTGTGTGCCAATTATAACCGCCAAGCGTGAAAATAACAGAGGCGACCTACCAGGTCGCCTCGTCATCATAAAAAAGCGCGGCATTCTTTTTGCTAATACGCGTTAATTGTCTTCATGATCAGGATAGGTTTCCAGGTATTCGCCGACTTTATCCACCATATTACTAGAGCCAACGAAGAAGGGAACGCGCTGATGAAGTTCTYTGGGTTCAATGTCCATCACCCGCTGCATCCCATCCGTGGCTTTACCGCCGGCCTGCTCGATAATAAACGCCATGGGGTTGCACTCATACAGCAACCGCAATTTACCATTTGGATAAGCTAGGGTACTCGGGTACAAGTAAATGCCACCTTTTAGCAGATTACGGTGAAAATCGGCCACCAAAGAGCCAATGTAGCGTGACGTATACGGCCGTTTCTCGTCAGGGACGTTTTCTTGACAGTATTTGATGTATTTTTTGACGCCCTGCGGGAACTTGATGTAGTTGCCTTCGTTAATCGAGTAAATCGTTCCCTCTTTAGGAACGGTCATATTCTCGTGAGAGAGGCAAAACAGACCCAGCGATGGATCATAGGTAAAACCATGCACACCATCACCTGTGGTGTAAACTAACATGGTGGATGAGCCGTAAATGATATAGCCGGCAGCCACTTGGCGATGACCCGGTTGCAGGAAGTCGTCTTCGGTAGGGGGGGTGCCGACCGGTGAAACACGGTGATAAATGGAGAAAATGGTGCCGACGGAGACATTGACATCAATGTTTGATGAGCCATCAAGCGGGTCAATCAATACCACATATTTAGCATTACGATTCAGTTGCTTGTTGAAGATGACCGCTTCATCTTCTTCCTCACTCGCGACACCGCAAACGTGGTCGCGAGCCTCCATCGCAGCTTTAAACTTTTCGTTGGCGTAAACGTCGAGCTTTTGTTGTTCTTCACCTTGTGCGTTTTCTGTGCCGATAGCGCCGGCGATGTCGACCAAGCCCGCTTTGTTGATCTCACGGTTGACAATTTTGGCGGCGAGACGAATCGAGGCAAGCAAAGAAGATAAGTCGCCGCTGGCATGCGGGAACGCGTGTTGCTTCTCAACAATATATTCGCCGAGGGTCTTAATGTCGGGCATTCTCAATCCTTAGTGATGATGAACTGTCTTTCTAATTCAATGGCATTTAAGTGGGCAGTGGTCTGCCTCTTGAAATCGTTGTCATTCTAGCGCTCGTGACTTTTTAATCGTACTGAAGAAATGGATGAGGCCAGGGAAGTGTGATCGCGACATAAAAAACCATGTCATATGCGCGCAAGCGATAAGACCCAAGCGTTAATCCAAGGCATAATAATGGCCCGCGTCCAACGGCTGGGTAACCAACAATACAGTGAAGGCCATGCATATTCATATTTTAGGCATTTGCGGCACCTTTATGGGTGGAGCCGCCATGCTGGCAAAACAATTGGGGCACAAAGTGACAGGCTCAGATAGCCAGGTTTATCCCCCAATGAGTACCTTACTCGAATCCCAAGGGGTTGCTATCATTGAAGGCTATGATCCTGCGCAGCTTACACCTAAGCCGGATTTAGTGGTGATTGGTAATGCCATGAGCCGCGGGAATCCCTGTGTTGAAGCCGTACTCAATCAAGGTTTGCCTTACACGTCTGGTCCGCAATGGCTGCATGATTTTTTACTCCAAGACTGCTGGGTGTTAGCGGTTTCAGGGACACACGGAAAAACCACCACCGCCAGCATGCTGGCGTGGATTTTAGAAGACTGTGGTTATCAGCCTGGATTTTTAATCGGTGGCGTGGCCAGCAATTTTAATGCGTCAGCCCGTTTGGGGGATAGCCCGTTTTTTGTGGTCGAGGCCGATGAATACGACAGTGCATTTTTTGATAAGCGCTCCAAGTTTATTCACTACCAACCGAAAACCTTGGTTATTAACAACCTTGAGTTCGATCATGCCGACATTTTTGATGATCTGGCCGCTATTCAAAAGCAATTCCATCATGTGATACGCACCGTACCTGGGATTGGCCAGATTATTGCGCCGTCCGATGATCCCAACGTAGCTGAAACACTCGCAATGGGGTGTTGGAGTGAGTGTGTGTATGCGGGGCCTGATGGCCAGTGGCAAAGCGTGAAAAAAGACGCAGCTGGCAGCCAATTTGATGTGTACTTTGCCGGTGATCTCGTGGGATCGGTTAACTGGGATTTGGTCGGTGATCATAACGTGCGTAATGCCTTGATGGCGTTATCAGCGGCGCGTCATGTGGGAGTGACCCCGGGTCTGGCTTGTCAATCGCTCGAGAGATTTATCAATACTAAGCGTCGGCTTGAGTGGCGTGGCGAGCGGGCTGGCGTCACGGTATATGACGATTTTGCCCATCATCCGACCGCTATTCGACTGACCTTGGAGGGCTTGCGAGCCAAGGTCGGCGCAGGGCGTATTCTCGCCGTATTAGAACCGCGCTCGAACACCATGAAACAAGGGGTCCATAAAGACACGCTTGCCGCGTCGCTGGCGAGTGCGGACAGTGTGTTTTTATATCAGCCTCAAGGGCTCGATTGGTCGCTCGATGCGGTGGCGGATCGTTGTGCTCAACCTACGCAAATTCACACTGATATAGGCACACTGGTTGTCGCGTTGAGTGAGCAAGCCTTGCCGGGCGATACCGTGTTGATCATGAGTAATGGGGGTTTTGGTGGTATTCACGATAAGTTGCTCAGTGCGTTGAGTCACAAAGGAGAAAAGCATGACGGATAAGCGTATCACGCTGGCATGGACAGGAGCGTCAGGCGCGCCATACGGCCTACGGTTACTGGAGTGCCTGCTTGCGCAAGATTATCAGGTCTTTTTACTGATATCCTCGGCCGCTCGCGTGGTGCTGGCGACCGAACATGGGTTGAAACTCCCGTCAGGCCCGCAAGCGGCACAGAAAATATTAGCCGAACATCTGCAATGTGATAGCAATAAACTGATCGTTTGCGGTAAAGAAGATTGGTTTTCGCCGGTCGCCTCGGGCTCGGCAGCGCCGAAGCAAATGGTTGTTTGTCCCTGCTCGGCCGGATCCTTGTCTTCGATTGCCCATGGTCTATCCGATAACTTGATTGAACGGGCGGCGGATGTGGTGCTCAAAGAACGGGGGCAATTGTTACTGGTCGTTCGCGAGACGCCGTTTTCAACGCTGCATTTAGAAAACATGCACAAGCTATCGCAGATGGGCGTCACCATTATGCCTGCTGCGCCGGGTTTTTATCACCAACCCCAGTCTATTGACGACTTGGTCGATTTTATGGTGGCGCGCATTCTCGACCACTTAGGGGCGGCGCAAACCTTGGTGCCGCGCTGGGGGTATGACCAACGCCCTCGCGATAAAGCATAATCAATTAGGTTCAGGCAAGGCCTGAACCTTCACTTTACGAGGGTGGCCCTAAACGAGCAGCCAGATATCGGCTAAGGTTTGAGTACCATCACATGCATGGTAGCGCCTTCAAGCACTTTCGCGGCCACCGATCCTAACATCATCTTGTTGACGCGAGAACGCTTATGACTTGGCATAACGATCAAGTCGCACTCCAAGCGCTCGGCGGTTTTGATAATCCCTTTGTAAGGCTTGCCTTCTTCAACAGACACCTGGCAGGCCACGTTTTTCGGAACATATTTATCCGCAAATCCTTGCAGATTTCGCTTCATATCACGTTTCATTTTATTGGCAGCTTCTTCAGGGAAATAAGAGGCCACCATGGAGTTATGAATCCCCGGCAGTACCGTCAGTAGGTGGAGCTTAGCGCCGGATTGACTGGCCAGCCATGCAGCGTGATCGACCGCCTTATCCGCGAAGCTCTCATCATTTAAATCGACCGGAACCAGAATGTGTTTATACATAGCGATATCCTTTGCTATCAAAAAAAGAAAAGGGCACGCGCCGCGCACGTGCCCCCTGTCATTAGGCTTGGCGGATGCGACGGCGTTGATTCCAGCCTAGCAATGCCAAGAGTAATAGTGTCGGCACAAAGACCCATTCTTTCCACGGGCGAATGTTATCCACCGTGACGGTTTTAATTTGCCAATCAAAGTCGATCCCCGCCTTATCGGCATCGCTTCCAAATTGGACCCTATCAACCAGTAATGAGTTATCCTCTTCGCGCAGTATCAAACCGGTATCACGTACCCGTGCATCGCCGCTTTCGAGGCGACTATCTACCGACAAAACCACATGTTTGGAAATCTGATCGCCAAAGAAGTTTTCCCCTTCCACGACCAGTTGCAGCGGTTTTCCGTCAGGCAGTTGCTCGGCTACGCGCATAATTTCTGTTCCTGGGTAGCTGGTGGTGGGTGGATAGATTTCATCCCACCAAAAACCAGGTCGGAATAGAGAGAAGGTGATAAGCAACAGCAACACGGTTTCCCACCATTTATTTTTGGTCATCCACCACCCTTGGGTTGCGGCAGAGAAAGCCAACATCGCAATGGTCGCGGAAATAATGGTCAATATCAGGTGGAAAGGACCGTCGAGGTCGAGCAACAACAACTGAGTGTTGAAGATAAACATGAAAGGTAAAATGGCGGTACGAATATCGTAGGTAAAGCCTTGTACACCGGTACGAATCGGATCCGATTTAGCAATGGCCGCGGCCGCGAAAGCGGCGAGACCGACCGGTGGCGTGTCATCGGCGAGAATCCCGAAGTAGAACACAAAAAGGTGCACGGCAATAAGCGGAATAATCAGCCCTTGTTGTGCCCCCAAGGTCACAATGACAGGGGCCATCAGTGTAGAAACCACAATATAGTTTGCCGTGGTCGGTAGCCCCATGCCTAATAGTAAGCTGATCACTGCCGTAAAGAGCAACATCAAGAAGATATTACCGCCAGAAATTAGCTCGACAAAATCAGTCATGACCAAACCAATGCCGGTTAGAGTCACGGTGCCGACAACGATCCCGGCAGCCGCCGTGGCGACACCGATGCCAATCATGTTGCGCGCGCCAGTGACAAAGGCTTCGAGCAGATCAACGCCCCCTTCTCGAATTTCTTCTTTGAAGTTGGTGCGTTGATTAAAGTAGGCGATCAGTGGACGCTGGGTCACTATGATAAAAATCATAAAAATAGTCGCCCAGAACGCCGATAGGCCGGGTGAAAAACGCTCGACGGTCAAACACCAAACCAGCACGC
>NZ_MUFH01000249.1:0-3879 GCF_001996115.1 Salinivibrio sp. MA427 | reverse complement strand
CATTGCGCATTTCGGCGCGCAGTGAATCCTTCGCATTATTTTGATGCTGTGAGATTCATACATCTTAGGTATCGAGATAGTTGGTGCTCACAGTGCACCGAAGGTTGATCAACATCAGCTTCGCCAAAGCGCGGGTCATCGTAAAATGATCGGCACCAAAGCCAAGTTGATAAATCAAAATATGGATCCAATAAAGGAAATAACATGTTGAAAAAAACGCTAGTGGCAGCGGCAGTAACTATGGGTCTGTCAGCGGGTGCATTCGCTGATGTTCACCTAGACAACGAAACTGGTTTTGACACCACGATTATTGCTAAAGAAACTAAACAATCTGCACTAGATTTCTCTACTGCTGTAGAAGATCTGGAGCTTACTTTTGATAACCCAATCGCCGACCCAGCTAACAGCATTGAGCGCGAGCTGCGTAACAATGGCTTCTTGTTTGTAGAAATCAAGAATGGCATCGGTGCTGAGTTCAACAAAAGCCAAATCGACAGCTGGTTGACGACTAATGCTGCTGGCACCACTCTGACCGGTATCGAAGTCGACACCGACGGTGATGCTGTCTTCACTGGTAGCAACGCCGTTTCTGACCTAGAAACCGTGTTCAAATTTAACGACCTAGGCAACGGCCAAAAGCGTGTTAAGTATGAGCTTGTTGGCGATACTCTTCGCCTAGAGTTGGCGTCTGATGTTGAAGCACTTGCCAACCCAAACACCAAAATTCACCTGAAAACGTCTCAAGCCAACAACATCTTCAAGCTGTACGAAGATAAAAACGGCAATGCAGATAAAGTTGTTCTGACCGTTGCAGCTCAGCACAATGGTTCATTCACTGCTGACCGTTATGACACGCCAGTTGTGTTTGACCAAACTAAAACTCTGTTTAATACAGAGCTAGCGGCTGGTGGCCTTGGCACAGCAACGGCGTTGGTTAACACCTACTTCGAAAACTATAAGCTTGGTCTGCAAGAAACTGGTCTTATCGCTGATAGCCAAAATGCAGACATCAATGGTGTGTTTAACTTCAAAAACAACACTAGCAACCAAAACATCCAGAAAGAGCAAGTTCGCTTTACCATTAGCGGTGACTTCTCTGGGTTTGACGTCGACGCATCTAATGAACTGCTAGACTCAACCGGTGCGAAAACAGGCTGGATTGTAAATGGCGACGGCGACAAAGCGGCTCGCTATCTTGGCGGCGCGGGTATCACTGGCGGTCAAGAACTCGAAACGATCACAGCGACCCTGTTCAACTATGATGATCCAGCAATCGGTGATGACGGCCTATACGCGCTTAAGACACCAATCTCATCTGGCACCTATTCTGTAAAAGCAGAGTTGGCTCAGTTTAACCGCGATACTGGTAACCTGTTCAAGCCAGTTGGTGAAATTGCTCAAACTGACTCTTTCTACCCTGTAGATGATGTTGTTGAGAAGATCATTCAAGTAGACCGTGACGGTATGAAGTTTGACACCATCACTACCGGTTCTACTTCTTCAAACAAAATCTTTATCCGTGACGTATCAAACCGTCTGGGTGAGAAAGGTGGTAAAATCCTAGTCACCATCTACGAATACGAAGGTATGGGTGCTAACGAGCGTGCTAACGCAACTGGCGAAGTTGATGTTGATAACAACAACGGCATCAAGACCCTGGTACACCGTAA
The DNA here is from genome assembly GCF_001996115.1 of Salinivibrio sp. MA427. Lineage (NCBI taxonomy): Bacteria > Pseudomonadati > Pseudomonadota > Gammaproteobacteria > Vibrionales > Vibrionaceae > Salinivibrio > Salinivibrio sp. MA427. The sequence goes on along the minus strand of NZ_MUFH01000249.1, from coordinate 2,209 downwards.
AGCGCTCGAGCAAAACGGCGATTACTTCACACTGCCAAGCGGTGGTGCGGTCACTCTAACACCTGAAGGTGTTGCAGAGATGGCTGGTGTTGATGTAAGCACCGCTCGCCAAGCACGTTTTGTATTCGAAGTACAAACAAACATGGGTGAAGTAGCTGTTCGTAAGAAAGACGACTCAGGTACAGATATCCAAAACGGTACCCGCAATGTTAACCGTGACAACGGTGACGACGGTACTATCGTTGACTTTACTCTGTAATCACCGATTTATTGTTGATTATAAACAGAGTAACACTGCCGTAAAAGGAGGGCTTAGGCCCTCCTTTTTTTATGCCGCTAGCTAATCGTAAGCGCCCTTTCTCTCTTTGCGTCTGACTCAGTATTCGTCCATAATAACCGTTTTATCGCGCTATTGATGGTTATGAAGTCCATTATAAAAGTCTCGAATGTGAGTAAATCATTTTTACTCAAACCTACTCTCTTTAATGTTCTCTCGAGTAAATTATTCCCTAACCGTCCGCAAGCGGTTTTCACTGCCTTACGATCAATCAGTTTCGAGGCCTATCAAGGCGAAACACTGGGCATTGTCGGCCATAATGGTTCAGGTAAATCGACGTTGTTGCAGGTAATTTGTGGTGTGTTGCAAGCAACCCAAGGACAGGTTGCGGTTGAAGGGCGTATAGCAGCACTGCTTGAACTGGGATCGGGGTTTAATCCAGAGTTCACAGGAAGAGAAAACATATTTTTTAATGCTCGCCTGTTGGGCCTTTCACATCAAGAAACCAAGCAGCGTCTTGATACGATTGTCGATTTTGCAGACATTGGCCCCTTTTTAGATCGCCAAGTCAAAACCTATTCCAGTGGCATGATGCTGCGTTTAGCCTTTGCCGTCGCGATTAATATAGAGCCTCAGATATTAATTATTGATGAAGCGTTATCGGTGGGTGATGCGGCCTTTCAACGCAAATGCCAATCGAAGCTTAAACAGTTAAAAGCGCAGGGAGTGACGCTGCTTTTTGTCTCTCATGCCGCCGGTCAGGTCATTGAGCTATGTGATCGTGCGATTTTGTTAGATAAAGGCGAGCTATTAATGACAGGCACCCCGAAAGAGGTAGTCCATAGCTATCATAAGCTGCTACATATGTCTGATGAGAGTGAGCGAGAAGCCTTTAGAGCGCAGATTATAAACGGGCAGCAACAGTCAGCCGTGCAGGCGGTGAGAAGTACGCCTAGCGCGCAGCAAAGCCAAACACACTGGACATCCGACCTTATTCCTAAATCTACCGTGTGGTATGCCAAGCAAGGCGCTGAAATCATCAATCCACGCATTGAAAACAGCCAGGGCCAGGTGGTTAATGTGCTTGTGGCGGGCGAAACCTACTCGTATTGCTTTAGTGTACAAGCAGAGCGCGATGTCTTTGAAGTCGGCTTTGGTATGATGATTAAGACAATCAATGGGGTTGAAATTGGCGGTGCGACGTCGACTAAAAATCATGAAAAGCGCATTGATTATCTTAAAGCCAGCTACCATGTCGATGTCTGTTTTACGTTTAAGTGTTCGTTGCAAAAAGGAACGTATTTTCTCAATTGTGGTTGCTCGGGCATCATTGACGGACAGCGTCAATTTCTTCATCGCGGGGTGGATGTGGCGATGTTTTCTGTGATCGAAGACAATCAAGACGCAACCGGTATTGTTGATATGGGAATTTCATTGCAAAGCAAACATCATGCAAAAGCGCACTAATTTATTTATCGTTGGCGGACAGAAGTGTGGTACCTCCGCGCTCGCGCATTTTCTTTCTCAACATCCAAGTATTTGCATGGCGCTAGGTAAAGAAGCACATGTTTTTGATCAGCCCATGTTTTGCCAACTGACTCAATCGCATATTGAGGCACTATACACGGAACGTTATCCCCATTATTCTGGTGAGCGTTACGTGTGTGACGCAACACCGATCTATGCCTACTGGCAGGATATACCTAAGCATATTGCCGCTTAYAATCCCGAAGCGAAACTCGTGATGGTGGTTAGAAACCCAGTAGAACGCGCGATCTCTCAATATGCCATGTCGAAAAACCGGGGCCAGGAGTCGCTGAACGTGTTACTCGCATTTTTGTTAGAGCCGTTGAGGATGAGGGTTAATCAGAATAGAAACTGGAAGCAACCGGCAAGAACTCAAAGCTATTTATCCAGAGGAACGTTTAAAGC
>NZ_MUFH01000248.1:0-3896 GCF_001996115.1 Salinivibrio sp. MA427 | reverse complement strand
AAGGCATCGAGCGCGCAACAGGAAAAGATGTTGCCGGACTAGTGATTGATTATATAGAAAAAAATGCCAAACCTCAGAGGACACGCACACGTGGGAAGGGCTAAACAAAGCGACGCCATCGAGATCGGTGGACAACATATTCAAGCCGGTCAGCGAGCGAGTCTCGAACTTGAAATTGCTCGTTTGTACACACATTCACCGCTTAACGTCAGTGTTGAAGTACTGCATGGTAAGTTAAATGGCCCTGTGCTGCTTGTTTGTGCCGCCATCCACGGAGATGAGCTCAACGGCATTGAAGTGGTTCGTCAAGTCATGGCCAAAATCGATCCGAAAAAGCTACATGGCACCTTAATCGCGATTCCTGTAGTGAATGTGTTTGGGTTTATTCACAAATCACGTTATCTCCCTGACCGCCGAGATTTAAATCGCTCATTCCCCGGATCAGAGCGAGGATCAATAGCGGGAAGAATGGCGTATCAGCTCTTTGAGCAAGTGATTCGCCAATGTAGCCATGTTATCGATTTACATACCGCGGCCATTCATCGCACCAACCTGCCTCAGATTAGAGCCAATCTGGAGAATCAAGAGGCGGCGGCGATGGCAACCGCATTTGGCGCGCCTGTGGTGGTCGATGCCGCATTGCGTGAAGGATCGCTACGCGCCGAAGCTGAGCGTATTGATATTCCCGTGATCACCTATGAAGCCGGTGAGGCGCTTCGTTTTGAGCCTTATGCGATTAATGCCGGTGTACGAGGGGTGATTCGTGTGATGCGCTACCTGGGCATGTTACGCCAAACACGTCGAAAAACGCCTTATCAGCCCGTCACAGCCCGATCAACAAAATGGGTGCGTGCAGAAGCCGATGGTTTATTGAGAAGTCACGTGGCGCTCGGACAAAGTGTCAACCGCGATCAAGTCATTGGCATTATCAGTGATCCCGCAGGCACAACAGAAACCGAAATCAAAGCCCAGCAAAGTGGTATCGTCATTGGTCAGCATACCCTCCCTGTAGTGAATGAAGGGGATGCGATTTTCCATATTGCGTTCTTCTCACAGCCCGATGACTTGATTGAGCAACATATGGAAGATTATCGCGATCAAGTGAAAGATGATCTCGATGATGAAATAAAATGGGGGATTGGCACCCTATCAAGTTGATCCCAGCAGTAAAAAGCAACCGTACTACTTGCATCGATCACCAGGATTCATAACACTAGACGCCTGTAGCACGGACTCCTGTCCGGTCAACAAGAGGAATAACATCATGCTGACATGGCAAGACATCGTCGCTCGAAGTGAAAACGGCAATCTCACACCGCCGTCGCGAGTCGAAAAAACCGAACAAGAGTGGCAAGCACAACTCAGTGATGACGCTTTCCGAGTGACACGCCAAAAGGGCACAGAACGCGCGTTTAGCTCGGGCATGTGTACTCTATTTGAGCCAGGCCTCTACGGCTGCGTGTGCTGCGGCACCTTGCTGTTTGATGCCGGCGAAAAGTTCGATTCAGGCACAGGTTGGCCCTCGTTTACCCAGCCAGCGCAAGACAATGCCATTGCCTATCACAAAGATACAACCCATGGCATGACGCGTATTGAAACCACCTGTGCCAGCTGTGATGCTCACCTGGGTCACGTCTTCCCAGATGGTCCCGAGCCATCTGGCTTACGTTTTTGTATGAATGCCATTGCACTTAAAAAAATGGATTAATGCTTTAAAGGGCGAGTCTGCCTCGCCCCGTATTTTACTCAGCAATACCGCCTTGTGTCAGTTTGGTTGGATCAAGCAACTCAGCCAGCTTTTCTCGGCCTAGGTCAGTTTCTTCTTCGGCAACATCCAAAATAGGGCGGCCTTGTTGATACGCTTTTTTCGCGATGTCAGCCGCTTTCAAGTATCCAACTACAGGATTAAGCGCCGTCACTAAAATCGGATTGCGAGATAGCGCAGCTTGCAAATTGTCCTCTCTGACCTTAAAACTACGAATGGCTTTATCTGCCAGCAGTCGGCTAGATCCTGCGAGTAAATGAATACTTTGCAGTAAGTTTGAGGCAATCACAGGTAACATCACATTCAATTCAAAATTACCCGACTGACCGGCTACAGTGACAGTGGTGTCGTTGCCCATGACTTGTGCCGCGACCATAGCAGCGGATTCTGGAATAACAGGATTCACTTTCCCCGGCATAATAGACGATCCCGGCTGTAACCCCTCTAGCTCAATTTCTCCTAACCCGGCAAGTGGGCCCGAATTCATCCAACGCAAATCATTGCTCAGTTTCATGGTTGCCACTGCGGTGGTCTTTAACTGACCATGCAGTGCCACCAGCGCATCCTGACTACCAATGGCGAAAAAGGGATTCTCGCTCGCCGTGAATGAGGAGTGGCTACACGCACAGACTGCGTTGGCAAAACGCTCGGCAAATAATGGATGAGCATTGATTCCCGTCCCCACTGCCGTGCCACCCTGAGCCAGTGCGCGCACCGATGATAGGCTTTGGGTAATTTGTACCATCGCATGTTCTATTTGCTGCGACCAAGCCTCCAGCTCCTGTCCAAGCGTCACAGGCATCGCATCCATCAAATGGGTACGACCCGTTTTCACGATATGGCCGACTTTGCTTTTCTTTTCCTGTAACGCGTCACGTAAATGCACTAACGCGGGAAGTAAGGCTTTTTCACAGCCCAAAGTAGCACTGATCTGAATAGCCGTAGGAACAGAGTCGTTACTGCTTTGGCTCATATTGACATGATCGTTGGGGCTGACCGTTTCATCACACTTTTCAGAGGCCAACGTTGCCAGCACTTCATTCATATTCATGTTTGAGCTAGTGCCTGAGCCGGTCTGAAATACATCCACCGGAAACTGCGCTAAATGCTCGCCACCGATAACGGCTTCAGCACTTTGGCGAATCGCGTGGGCGATATTGCCATCCAGTAAGCCCAGCTCTTCGTTAGCCGTTGCCGCTGCATGTTTCACCATAGCTAACGCGCGAATAAAGTCCGCTGGCATGGTCAGTTCGCTGACCGAGAAATTGTTTACCGCTCGTTGGGTCTGCGCTTGATACAAGGCATCCGCCGGCACCTCAATATCGCCCATACTGTCTTTTTCGATACGAGTTTTTGTCATGGTCATATCCTTTTGTTTCACTATACTTTTCGATAATAGTTATCATTAACATATTAGCCAAGGTTATTGAAACGTTACGCCTTACGCATTTCAAAAATGTCGTGCTAGGGCTTGTTTGATGTCCTAAGATGGCGCCACGATTAAAAACAACGAGTAAAACCATGCAAGAAGAAGCCAGTACGCGTATCGAAGATCTGATTACGGTCGTCGAGAATCAAATTACTGACCAAGAGCCTAAAAAAGTCGCCGAGACAGTTATGCGTCTGCGTATGACCGGCTATTCCCGCGAAGAAGCTATTGAATATATCGCGTGCGCATTGATGGTTGAGATTTACGACGTTAGCCAAAATAACGGGCAGTTCACACTATCACGTTACGAAGCCAACTTAGACACCCTGCCAGACATGCCATGGGCCGATGAGATGAATTTGGACTTGAGTGAGTAAACAAAAACGTTCCTGTCCATAACTCGCAATCACAAAAAAGCCGCTCAGCGCGGCTTTTATGTTCAGAGCGGATAGACTTTCTCAAACTCTTCAAGCACCACATCCGAGTGCTCATCAAAATGCAGGCCGTGTGTTTTGGCGTACTGGGAGAAGTAACCCCAATGCGCTTCGTGCCAACATTGGTAAGAGCCATCTCCCTCGCCTTCACGTGCCGCAAATTCGGCGCTAACTTGGTTAAACGGGCAATAGCTCACCTGTGTGGTTTTGACGATACACACGGGTCGCTGGTGACCATTAAGGACGATCTTATAATGTCCTTTTTGAG
>NZ_MUFH01000247.1:0-3902 GCF_001996115.1 Salinivibrio sp. MA427 | reverse complement strand
GATAAAACCTGCTCATGCAAAGACTATCCTAATCGTTTCTCGTATGAAGAGTCCTGTTTGAAGCTTACCCGCGACAAAATCGACGAGTTTTACTGGCTGCCAGAAACTTGTGCCTATCGTTTGTTGGCAGAAGATAAACCGCTACCTGATTGGCACCCGCTGATCACCGGATCAAAAGCTGCGATGCATAAAGCGGGGATTTCGGTCAAAGACAGCGTGGTGTATGAAATTGATGTGATTGACTGGGAAGATCATATTCAGCTCACCACGCGGCCGCGATAGGCCCACGAACCGTTAGCCTCCCGTTTGCCTGGCATCAAGGCTAACCCATTGTTTATTTTCGAGCGTGGGGCATAATGAGTGCCAATTCGACAGGAGGTGGAATGCAAAGGTACACGCGTCGTTCTAAAGCTGGCTGGGCCCTCGCAATAGCGTTATGGGTTCTGGCAGTGTGTGCCTTGCAAAATCAGCTTAGCCTGCAATCAGGGGCGCAAGCTGCCTGCCAAGTTGGCAACTTGGGAGAGCATGGTGATGAGGTCAATACAGTGGGCAAGAAATGTTCGCTGTCTGAGCAATTGATGCATCCTTCTGTTCTGACCCTAGATTGGCTGCCTTCTCCACTTTGGTGGTTGATTGTGTTGCTTGCCGTTATGGCAACCGTCAGCCTCGCGGTGGTATTACCCACGCATGACCCACCCACGTATCGACGGCGGCATCTTTGCTTTTGTGTGTTCCGAGAATAAAGCGCCTTTTCTTTCCATGGCGTATTTATTTTCAACAAGGAACAGATTTATGACTCGAATCAATCACTATTGGCGCAGCGTAACACCAAGTAGCGTATGGCAAGCTTTGGTCTTACCACCGCTTTTGTCTTTATGTTTACTGTTACTCAGCCCTTCTGTACTGGCAAATACGCCCGATACAGGTTGGCTGTCTAACCCTGATCACCCTCCCGTTGAGGTGCGTTTAGCGCTCACTGGTCAAGGTAATCCAGAGACTCACCACCTCGATGGCTTGCTTTCCGTCCGTTTACAAGGCGATTGGAAAACCTATTGGCGCTCGCCAGGCGAAGGCGGGGTCGCCCCAGAGCTTATCATTAACGATAGCCAAAACTTGGATGATATTATCTGGCATTGGCCGGCACCTGAGCGCCATGAGTTACTTGGCTTGACCATGTTGGGCTACAAAGGGCAAGTGACTTTCCCGCTGACCTTCAAGGTTGATACATGGCAACAGCCGGTGTCGCTCGATGCTACCTTGCGCTTGTCTTCGTGCACCAGTGTGTGCGTGATCACTGACTACCCCATCTCGCTCGACGTGACGCCCAGCGCACTGAAGGCTGATGGTGAGCGGATGTATCAGTTCAACCAAGCGATGAGTCAGGTGCCTAAGCCGCTACCCAGTGTGCAGGTTGAGTCTGCGGTCTGGGATGCTAACAAGCAGCAGCTCGCCGTCACTGTCACCGGTAACCAAGCTTGGCAACAGCCAGATATGCTGGTGGATGGCGAGGCGGTTATTGATGACACCTTTGGTGTACCCAGTCTCCACCGTGATGGCGACACCCTGACCGCGACCTTTGATGTCACCAATTGGATAGAAACCCCCAAGCTGACCGGTAAACCGATTCAAGTCACTGTTATTGATGAGCAGCTTCTGGCTGAGCATAGCACCACAGTGCGTACCGGAAGTGTCGCGTCGCAAGCCGGATTATCTGTTTGGGTGATTGGTGGCATTGCCCTCTTAGGGGGGCTGATTTTGAACGTGATGCCCTGTGTGCTCCCTGTACTTGGACTCAAACTTAACAGCATTGTCGCCAACCCGAATGCCACCCGTCGGGCGGTTCGTAGCCAGTTCCTGGCCTCTGCTGCCGGTATTCTGGTGTCGTTTTGGGCGATAGCTGGGCTGCTGATGACATTAAAGCTAACGGGGCAAGCCGTGGGTTGGGGCGTCCAGTTTCAAAGTCCAATCTTTATCGGCGTCATGACGCTGGTCATTTGGCTATTCGCGCTGAGCTTGTTTGATGTGCTGCGTATTGATTTGCCATCAAGCTGGCAAACTTGGCTTGCGACACGCGGTGGCCACACAACAAGCGGTCACTTTGTCCAAGGGGTATTTGCCACCTTACTGGCCACGCCATGCTCGGCACCTTTTTTAGGCACTGCGGTGGCATATGCACTGGGGGGATCCTTGACCGCGCTCTGGCTGATTTTTACCGCGCTGGCGGTCGGGATGGCGCTGCCGTGGTTGCTTGTGGCGGTTTTCCCTGGATTAACTCGCACGCTGCCTAAACCGGGTCCGTGGATGAATCACGTGAAACGGGTATTTGCCCTCTTGCTGGTTGCTACCACGGTGTGGCTATTCTGGCTGTGGATGCCTTATCTGGGCGTTGTTGGCGCTATCGCAGTGGGGGCACTGTTGCTTGCTACCAGTGTGTGGCTGACATATCGTACCCTTGGTAAGCTTGCCGCGATTAAAGGCGCAGCTGGACTATTGGCCGTTATGGTATTAGCGATTGTTGGCGCCTCCTTGACRGCAGAGCGCTGGGCAACGCCGATGAACTCGGATCCGGATTGGGTGGCGTTGGATGAAGCTGTGCTCGCTCAAGCGGTGGACCAGGGCAAGCTGGTGTTTGTCGATGTCACCGCGGATTGGTGTATTACCTGTCATGCCAACAAAGTGGGTGTGATATTGCAATCGCCCGTTTATGATGCCATTACCGCGTCTAATGTGGTAGCAATGCAAGGTGACTGGACCCGACCCAGTGAACGTGTGACGCAATATTTACAAAAGCACCAGCGCTATGGTGTGCCGTTTAATATTGTTTATGGTCCAGGTGCACCAAACGGCATTGCACTGCCGGTAATTTTGACCGATAAGGCCGTCATGAGCGCGCTTGAGCAGGCAAAAACACCATGACGAGCAGTAAAATGAAACGGTCGTGGCGTGAGCGGGTCAAACGTGGTGCGCGTGACGTGTGCTGGCTCATCGTGTTTGTGCTGATATCTAGCACTGCCGTCGATTGGTGGCGAAGCCGTGATATCGACACCAGTCAGTTTCCTGTGGACACGGTCCGCTTGCTGGATGGCCGCCAACAGGATTTGCTCGCCATGTCGCAGCACGAACCCGTGCTTATCTATGTATGGGCGAGTTGGTGCGGTGTATGCCGTTTTGTGACTCCCTCGGTAGATTGGTTGAGTGATCATGCGCAGGTGGTCTCGATCGCGTTACGCTCGGGCTCAGCGAAAAAAGTAAATGGATACCTTGCTCATCATGGTTACGATTTTTCGGTCGTCAATGATCCAGATGGACAACTCTCACGTCGATTGTCAGTGAAAGTGACGCCGACGGTAATGGTGGTTGAGCAAGGAAAGATCACCGCGATAACAACAGGCTTCACAACACCGCTTAGCCTATGGTTAAGGCTAGCGTTATGAATTTACATTTACCAAAAGGAAACCCAATGTCCTTATCTCGCTATATCGCCCCGCTTTGGGCTCTACTGCTTCTGGCTCTTCCTGTCAGCGCGAATGCGTTGTCCGATACCGAGCAAGCGCAACTGGATGACATTGTTGATTTACTGGAAGAAAATCCTAGAAATTTAAACTACTTGCATAGGTATGTAAAAGTCTACACAACAACTAAAAATTGGATATATAGCGAAAAGCATAGCTGGATTGGAGCCAGCGAACCAGCGATCACCGTGGTTAACTTTATGGACTACAACTGCCCATACTGTAAAAAGCTGGAAGACGAGCTACAGAAACTGGTGGCCGCCCACGACGATGTGAAGGTGATTAATATTGCCGTGCCGCTAAAACAACAGAATATTGAATCGCTTGATACCAACTCTGCCGTGTATGCGATGAATGTGTGGCTGGAAAAACCCGAGGCCTTTGCGCAGG
>NZ_MUFH01000246.1:0-3935 GCF_001996115.1 Salinivibrio sp. MA427 | reverse complement strand
GTTATGTTGGCAGTGGGCCAATATCAGTCTGATCCCGGTGATGGCACTGGCTGAAAATGCCTCAGCGAGTTGGTTGACTGTACCGGTGGCATCAATCGGATGGGCGTTTACTGTGATAGCGTTAGCGATAGGATTGTATGGTTGGCGGTGCCATCGATGCAGCGGCTTGGTCATTGTGTTTATCGTCGCGTTAATCACCTGGCGCGCGCCGAAAGCGCTGAACTGGCAAGTGGATGTGTTGGATGTTGGCCATGGTCTTGCGGTGTTGGTGAGTAAAAATGGAAAGGCCATCCTTTATGATACTGGCAATCGTTGGCAAGTGGGCGGCATTGCACAGGCGGTCATCGCGCCTATTTTAGAAAGTCGACACATTGCGCGCCTGGACGGTCTTATTCTCAGCCATGGCGACAGTGATCACGATGGCGGTGCCGATTTTATCGTCGCTCAATATTCACCGCGTTGGCGCCGTGCCAGTGAGGTACGCTCTGGCTATCAAACGTGTGTGGCAGGGCAGCGCTGGCAGTGGCAAGGATTAGACTTCGCCGCCTTATGGCCGCCAGAAGCAACGGCACCTGCAGACAATAATGACTCTTGCGTCATACGCATCTCTGACGGGGAATACAGCGTGTTACTGACCGGAGACATTGAGAGAAAGGGAGAAGCAAATTTGCTTGCATCCTTGGGCGATCAAACGCAGCTGGACAGCGATATTATGCTGGTGCCGCACCATGGCAGTCGTTCTTCTTCTTCGCCTTCTTTTATTGGTGCGGTGAATCCTTCTTGGGCGGTGGCATCGACGGGGTTACTCAATCCTTGGCGGTTGCCCGCGCAACAGGTACGGGCCGCCTATGAGCACGCCGATGTGATGTGGTTAGATACCGCAGCCAATGGTCAGGTTCGTTGGCAGCGTGTCGACACGGGTTGGCAGTTAACGCGTTGGCGCCAAGATCGTCGTGCGGCTTGGTATCGTCAGATGTTTAAACGTCGGCCAGTAAATTTGGACGCAGACCGGTAAAAGAGTAGAATGCCGGTCTGTTTTACCCATCAAAACGATTTTAATGAGCGAATATCAAGATAAAACGACCTGGCAGACGTTTAAGCAACTCTGGCCCTATATTGCTAATTACAAACTAGGGTTAATCGTTGCCATTGTCGCCTTGGTAATGAACGCCGCCAGTGACACCCTGATGCTTTCCATGCTCGGCCCACTGCTTGATCAAGGCTTTTCTTACGATGACGTTGAGGGCGATTTCCTTAAATGGATGCCACTTTACCTCGTGATATTAATGTTGGTACGTGGCTTATCAAGCTTTGTCTCTGCTTATTGCTTATCTTGGGTGTCGGGTAATGTGGTAATGACCATGCGCCGTCGCATGTTTAATCATTTTATGAAAATGCCCGTGAGCTTTTTTGACCAAGAGTCGTCAGGGGCGCTGTTGTCGCGTATTACCTATGACTCCGAACAAGTGGCGTCCGCAACCAGTAGCGCATTAGTGAGCTTGGTGAGAGAGGGTGCATCGATTCTCGGCTTGATGATCTTAATGTTTTGGTCAAGCTGGCAATTATCCGCCATTCTCTTGGTTATTGCGCCGGTTGTCGCGATTTCCATTCAAGTGGTCTCTAAGCGCTTCCGCCGTATTTCGTCGAATATGCAAGATGCAATGGGCTCGGTCACCAGCTCCGCGGAGCAAATGCTCAAAGGCCATAAAGTGGTCTTAAGCTATGGTGGCCAAGACGTCGAGAAAAAACGGTTTGAAAAAGTCAGTAACCGTATGCGTCAGCAAACCATGAAGCTGGTTTCGGCCCAGGCGATTGCCAACCCGGTGATCCAGTTGATCGCGTCAATGGCGCTGGTGGTGGTGTTGATTTTGGCCAACACCGAGGCGATTCGCTCTGAGCTGACCGCAGGGACCTTTGCGGTAGTGTTTGGTGCCATGTTTGGTCTGATGCGGCCACTGAAGTCGTTAACCAATGTGACGTCGCAATTTCAGCGCGGGATGGCAGCGTGTCATAGCTTGTTTAAATTAATGGAGCTTGAGACCGAGAAAGATACTGGCACCCATAAGGCCGAGCAGATTAACGGCGACATTAAAGTTGAAGACGTGGTCTTTACCTATCCATCACGAGAAGCGCCGGCACTGAATCATGTGAGTTTTGAGGTGCCCGCGGGGAAAACGCTGGCACTGGTGGGGCGGTCAGGCTCAGGAAAAAGTACCATTGCCAACCTTTTGACTCGTTTTTACGAGATAGACAGTGGCTCAATTACCTTAGATGGGATGCCGATTGAGCAATATACGTTGAGTAATCTGCGTCAACAGGTTGCGGTGGTGTCGCAGAATGTCCACCTGTTCAACGATACGGTGGCTAACAATATAGCCTATGCTGCGGCCGATCAATATAGCCGTGAGCAAATTGAGCATGCCGCTAAGTTGGCCTACGCAGACGACTTTATTCGCGGTATGGATGAGGGCTACGACACCATGATTGGTGAAAATGGCGTGAGCTTGTCGGGTGGGCAGCGTCAGCGTATCGCCATTGCCCGCGCGCTGTTACGTAATGCGCCTGTTTTAATCCTGGATGAAGCAACCTCGGCCCTGGATACAGAGTCAGAGCGCGCGATTCAAGCTGCTTTGGATGAGCTGCAAAAAGATCGCACTGTACTGGTGATTGCTCACCGTCTATCTACCATTGAAGATGCCGATCAAATTTTGGTGGTGGATGAAGGTGAGATTGTTGAGCGAGGTAGCCATCAAGCATTGCTCGCACACAACGGTGCCTACGCCCAACTCCATCGTATTCAGTTTGGTGACTAGGTATGTTGGATCAACTTTGGTTTGGCCATCAAGGATCCCTTTGGACGGCGCTATTACGGCCGTTTAGTGCTTTATTTGGTTTGATTGCTCGTCATCGGCGCCGCCGATATTTGCGCGGAAAATCACCTTGTTATCGTGCGCCCGTTCCTGTGGTGGTTGTCGGTAATATCATGGTGGGGGGGAACGGTAAAACGCCCTTCGTGATCTGGCTAGTGGAGCAACTGAAAGCGCAAGGCTATCGTCCAGGTGTGGTCTCCCGTGGATATGGCGGAAAATCAGACCAATACCCGTTACTGTTGACGCAAACGACATCGCCGAGAGCCGCCGGTGATGAGCCGGTGTTAATCGCTCGCCGCACCCAAGTGCCAGTGTGCGTTGACCCTGACCGCAGTGAAGCAGTGAAGCGCTTATTGCAAGAGGGCGTCGATATCGTGGTGACGGACGATGGCATGCAGCATTACCGTTTAGACCGTGATCTTGAAATCGTGATCATTGATGGTCAGCGCCGCTTTGGTAATGGTCACTACTTACCCCTTGGGCCCTTGCGTGAATCGGTCGATCGCCTCGACAGTGTCGACATGCTGATTAATAACGGCGGCACCACCCAGGGGCAAGAGTGGCCTATGCATTTGGTGGCCGGGCAAGCCACGAACCTTCGAACCGGTCAGGCTTGCCCTGCATCTATGTTACCGGGTGTGGTTGCCGTGGCAGGGATTGGTCATCCGCCGCGCTTTTTTGCTACGTTGCAACAAATGGGCGTGACGCCACTGTACAGCCAAGGGATCAATGATCACCAAACCCTCAGCGCCGAGGAACTGGACAGGTTGGCAAAGAAGGGGCAACATTTACTCATGACCGAAAAAGACGCGGTAAAATACCAAGGCATCGCACAAGATAACTGGTGGTATTTGCCGGTAGAAGCGAGTTTGCCGGAGGCTGCCGCCCAGGCTTTACTCGCCAAGATCGAACGTTTGACCAAAAACGCGAACAAATAAAAAGGAACGCTATGGATCACCGCCTGCTTGAAATCGTGGCCTGCCCATCATGCCAGGGCAAATTGTTTTATAACCGAGATAATAACGAGCTGATTTGTAAATTCGATCGGGTTGCTTATCCTATTGT
>NZ_MUFH01000245.1:0-4889 GCF_001996115.1 Salinivibrio sp. MA427 | reverse complement strand
GAGTAGCGAACGGACCGAGCCTGTATTAATTTCAACGCCACGTAAATTGGCTTTGATATCCAGTCCGGATTGGTTCCAAAACACTGTATTGCGATGAATTAAGTGCTTGTAGCGGTTATTGACAGCGATGGCGATGGTGACGCTCTGACCGTTTAATTGGTAACCCTCCACTTGACCGACAATAAAGTTACGATACATCACGGGGCTACCTTCACTGATACTGGGTAAGCGGTCAGCGACAAGCGTAAAGCGCGTTTGGCCTTGTGCGCTTTGGTTGGCATGTTTTGCTTGAATGGATGACGTGTAAAGCGGATAGGTATCGTTGGCGCCTTTCGCGCCCTTGCTGGTGAAGCTAAGCGCCGGATCGGCAATTTGTTCCATTGCAGGCACAACTACGTCGAGCCCTTTACCCGTTAGCTCACCAGTAATGCCGCCAAGGATGAAAAATTGCGATGCTTGTTTTACGAGGTGACGATATTGCGGGTCGATCACCACATCTATCGTAACATTGTCACTTTCATTGAAGCCGATATGGTCAATAAAGCCGACCTCTATGCCGCGGTGTAACACTTTTGTATGTTGAGAGAGACCATAGGCATCGTCTGCGGTCAGGGTGACGGTTAAGGCATTGTCTTGTTGTTTACGTTGTTGATGGCGGTTGGCAGCGGTGAATAGATGGTCCGATGTAACGGAATCTGCGTCCGCAGAACCTGGCTCAATCGATAAATAATTGCCAAGTACGAGGTTACCGATGTTTTTCAAGCCATCAAAGCCAATTTGTGGTTGCTCGATTTTTATACGCGTGTCTTTGTTCAGTAGCCAGGTCATACTGGGATCGAGTTTGGCGGTGGCGATAGGACCAGGATAATTGCCTGTGATCTCAATACGCGTAATTTCACCCACTTCTAATCCTTGGTAGGTGATCCGTGTGCCTCGGCCCGGCAGACCGTGATCAGCGGGTAAAGCGATGTTTAATGTTTGCCCCCGCGCGGCATGCGCGAGACTCGAATACAATTGAAATGGCTGATTCGCATCCGAACGAGGGCTGTTATTGGGAGAGTCGAACGCAATGCCTCCCGCAATTAAACTTGCCACGCTATCTAATTCGAGTTCAACGCCAGAAGCATCGATTCGTGTTTTAAGCCCACTGACCGACCAGAAACGTGTCTGCTCTTTTAGTAAGTGTGCGAATTGGGGTTCAATCAACGCCGAGAGCGTCACGCCTTGCGCGTCACTGTCGAGCCGATAGCTATAAACCTCGCCGACTTGAATTTTACGGTAATAAAGGGGAGAGCCGACATTAAGAGAGCCCAGGGTTGGTGCTCGCAGTTTCACCGTCGTCCCCGCCTTTTCGGCCATATCTGTCGGTGGCTCGTCGCGTGCGGTAAATGTCAGGCGAGGCTCACCTTTTCCTGGCTGCAAAGCAATGTAGTTACCGGATACTAAGGTTTCTAAGCCACTGATCCCAGTGATGGAGGCGCGAGGCTTGACCAGCCAAAATTCGGTCCCAGAGGTTAAAAGCTGTGTGGCTTCTGGATAGATATTGGCATCGACATAAATACCATCAAGATCGTCAGCCAAGGTAATATTGCGCACCTTGCCGACCTCCAGCCCTTGATAGCGGATAATGGTCCGCCCAGCCTCTAATCCTTGTGCATCACTAAAAAGAATCTGGATCCGTTGCCCGGCTTCATTGATTGACTGAAACACCAACCATGCGGCTAAACCTAGCGCCAGTATAGGGAGTATCCATAGTGGAGACAGGCCATAGGTGGTTTTAATTATCGGTGAGGGTAGGTCTTGTTTGTCGCTCATGATGATCCCATATCAAACGCGTATCAAGAAATTCGGTGGCGAGCATGGTTAATACCACGACAATGCCAAACGCGATGGCGCCCGGTCCGGGGGTAAAGTCCATAATGCGGCCACGATCAATTAATGCCACCATAAATGCAATGACGAATAAGTCCATCATTGACCATTTTCCGATCCACTTAACCCCACGATATAGCCACATATGCTGACGAGGTGTAATGGCAGTGCGGCGCCGAAAACTGATTAGTATTAATCCTAGCCCCAAGATCTTGGCCACTGGAACGATGATGCTGGCGGTGAAAATGATCACGGCAATACCAGGCATGCCATTATTGATTAAGCTCGCCACCCCAGAGAAGATGGTGTCTTCAAGCCGAATACCGTTAGAAAATAAAATTGAGATCGGATACACGTTGGCTGGAAACAAAAAAATACTGGCTGTGATCAAACATGCCCATGTCTTTTGCTCACTGCGAATGACACGCCGATAAAGAGGCTGGTGGCAGCGCTGGCACGCGCCTTGGTCTGCGGTCTGTGTTAAGCCACAGTGACCACAACGAATGAGTGTGGACGTGTTATCCGATGGTGTCGCAGCTAAAGAAAATGTATCCCAGTATCTTTGTGTATTCACTCTTACCAGCAGCACAGAGAGCAAGATCTGGATAACCGCGTAACAGGCGAGGCCGATGGAGAAATGCAGGGAGGCATAGTCTTGAATTTTAAAACAAGCGATGGCCAAACTGACCATCAAAACATCCGCCATGACCCAATGACGACTATGGTCAACCACCTTGACCGCAAGACGAAAGCACCGAATCGCTTGACGTCGTCGTGCAAGGTGTAAAGTGAGTAAAGCGCTGGTAAAGATAAGTGGCCCTAGAGAGGCACAAATCACCACGAGCGCAGCCACAAAAGGAAAGTCGGACCAAAGGCGCGCAGCACCGGTCAATACGGAGGCGTTGATCGTTGAACCTAATAAATCTATCGATAGCAAAGGTTGGAGATGGGCTGGCAAGAAAAGGATAAGTATCGTCAAGGTTAACGCGATTTCACTATTAAATGATAAGCGTCGACCCTGTGCGAGTTTGGTCGCGCAGCGTGGGCAAATGGCAAGATGGTCATAACCCGTTTGACAGCCTTGTAGCACCCGATCACAACCCGGGCACCTTATCTGACTTGGATAAGATACCGACAGGGTGTTGTCTGGTGGTTGCCTTCTCACGATTATTTCCCTGCTACCTGTTGGAGTTGTCCATATAAGGTTTGATAAACACCGGGTGCATTCACCAGTTCGGTGTGTGTCCCTTGTTTACTGACCTGACCTTCATCGAGCACATAAATTAGATCGGCTTCTTTAACCGCTGACAGCCGATGTGCAACAATCAGTGTCGTACGACCGGCCAAAAAGGTTTGCATTGCTTGATGCAGTGCGCGCTCAGTGGCGGTATCGAGTGCCGACGTGGCTTCATCTAAAATCACCAGTTTAGGGTCGCCGAGTAGCATACGCGCAATTGCAACACGCTGGCGCTGACCGCCTGATAAGCGCACCCCTTGGCGTCCCATTGGGGTCTCTAAGCCTTGAGTCAGCTGATTCACGACATCGCCCAGCTGTGCGCGCTCCAACGCTTGCCAGAGCGTCGCATCATCAAACTTACGCCCCAGACTTAAATTATTTCTTAAAGTATCATTAAACAGTATGGGCTGTTGCAATACCACGGCAATTTGATGACGAAGCGCATCCATATTGATGTCATGAATGGAATGGCCATTAAAGCGAATATCACCCTGTTCTACAGGGTAGAGCCCTAACAATAGCTGAATGAGGGTTGATTTTCCGCCCCCACTTGCGCCGACGAGGGCCACGCGTTGTCCGGCCGGGATCTGCATGGTGAGACCATCGAGAACCGCTTTGTCATCATCATACGCAAAGTGAAGATTATCTATCTCAACATCGATTGCTTGCGGGTTACCCCTCCCTGAAATGAGCTCGCCTGGATCGATCCCTTCTGGACGCCGAGTTTCTTCGGGTAATTGCAAGACCTCGTTAATCCGAGTCATCGCTGCTTTGGCGCTATACCACGCAAACTGTATCCCGAGTAGCTCTTGAACTGGCCCGAGCATAAACNACCATAGATAGCCAAACACGGCAAACATCAAGCCGATAGAAAGATCACTAAAAAAGACCATGCCCATCGCGACCGCGCGAAAGAGTTCAAAGCCGACTAAAAACATTAAGAACGAAAGACGACCCGCCGCCTCAGATTGCCACGCGTATTTATCAGCGCTCACTTTAATGTCATTGGCACTGTCATCAAGTTGCTTTAAATAGGTCCGCTCTCGGTTAGCGGCGCGAAGTTGATATAATCCGTCTAGGGTATCGACCAGTCGCTGTTGGAACTGTTCAAAGGCTCGGTTTTCGCGCGTTTTAAGGTGTTTTACGCGTTGGCCGAGGGCACGACTCAGCGCCACCACAATGGGATTAATCAATAAGATAAACAAGCCTAATCGCCAGTCAATCCAAAGCAAAACCACCGCTGTCCCGGTGACAGTGAGGATCCCGATAATAAATTTACTCAGCGTGGTCCCGATAAACTTATCGATGGTTTCCACATCGGTGACAAGGTGAGAAGTCAGCCCGCCACTGCCACGAAGTTCGTACTCTCGCATACTGATACGGCCGAGTTTTGCAATCAGGTGCTGACGGATTTTATAGGTGATGGCTTTACCCACCAGCGTAAATTGGCGACCTTGTAAGATGTTCAACCCTTGGCTGATAGTGCGCATCAATACCACGATCACTAAGACGGCAGCGATATAGTACGCAGCCTGTTGCCAGCTTTGTGGCAGTATTGTGTTAAGTACCGACAGCCCCCAATCGGGTTTGTCGAGTAGCACCTCGTCGACCAATAATGGCATCAATAGCGGAATTGGCACACTGATGAGCGTGGCAGCAATGGCGACCACGTTTGCCCAGATTAGCCGCGTTCGATGAGGTCGTGCTTGGTCAAGAAGCCAGCGCCAAGTGATCATAAATCAAGATACTCAATTGAAATGTCTTTAGATTCTTTCTATTG
>NZ_MUFH01000244.1:0-3967 GCF_001996115.1 Salinivibrio sp. MA427 | reverse complement strand
GAGATAGTTTGTTTTCTCTCAATTTTTGATTTTTTGCGTACCACGCGTTTGAACGAAAGATGAGCAATTTGTCATCAATACTTGGCGAATGGGACGAACTTCGGTATCTTATGCGCCGCAAAAAAGCAAAAAGGAAGCGAAAATGCTTATTCGACGCATGGAGTTGCGTGATTGTGACGCGATCAATATCATTTATAACTATTACATCACCCACACTGCGATCACGTTCGATTTAGCCCCTTGGCAAAAGCAAGAGCGTGAACATTGGTTTGCGCAATTTGATCCGTCCTCCCGCTATCAAGCTTGGGTGGCAGAGCAAGATCAACAAATCGTTGGGTTTGCTTATAACACGCCGTTCAACGCTAAACAGGCTTTTCATATCGCCTCAGAGATCACGATTTACGCCGCGCCTGATGCCGGCGGTCGCGGTATCGGCTCACAATTGATGCGCACTTTGCTCGAGGGGATGCGAGAGCAAGATCTTCGCCGTGCTTACTCGCTGATCACACTCCCTAACCCCTCTTCACTGGCGCTTCATCGTCGTTTTGGCTTTCAGCAAGTTGGCCAACTTAACGAGGTCGGTGAAAAGTTCGGCCAATACCATAGTGTCGCCATGCTCGAGTGTGATCTGACCGTTTGAGCATGCTGTTGGCCTGTTGAATAAGCCCCACCCTCTTCACCATGCACCGTTACGGTGCCCTCATTTGATACCGTCGTCACGACGTTCAGGAGTTTAGTAGTATGAAAGTTCGCACAAAGGTATCTGCGGCAATCATCTCCGCCTGTGTTATCTGTATTCTCGCCACCGCAGCAGTGCTCGCCAATCGCACCACTGCATTGTTTGGCGACCAAATGCAAGATCAAGCCATTAGCCAGCTCAAAGCAGTCCGTGAAGCTAAACAATCAGAGCTCAGCAGTTATTTTTCATTTATCGGCCAACAGTTGACATCAATGGCCGATTCAACCATGACTGAAAATGCCGTTAACGCATTTAGTCAGGCCTATTTACGCTACAGCCGTGAAGTACGGACCGACCGCGCGTCACGCCGCGCCCTGCAGGATTACTATACCGACACCTTTGGTGATGCCTACCAGGCGCTTAACGATACGAATGCCAACGCTCGTTCCAACCTCGCCGCGCTCGCCCCCGCCACACGTACACTGCAACAATTTTACATCAGTGGTAGCCCGCACCCTTTGGGCGAGAAAGACAAGTTAGTTACCACTAATGACGGGTCAACCTACGATAACGTTCACACCCAGTACCATCCCAACTATCACCGTTTTGCCGAAACCTTTGGCTACCAAGATATTTTATTAGCAGATGCGAACGGTCGTATCGTTTATTCGGTGGCGAAAGAAATCGATTTTGGCACCAGTTTGTTTGCCGGTCCCTACGCCACCAGCGGGATGGGAGATGCGTTTTTAGAGGCTATCGACGCACAAGCAGGCGACATTAGTTTTGTTGATTATCGCCCTTATTTTCCCAGCTATGACGAGCCAGCTTCATTTATCGCTACCCCTATTGTTGAAAACGGCGAAACCCAAGGGGTGCTGATCTTTAAACTGCCCATCGCACGATTAAGCGGTGTCATAAGTGGCCAAGGGCACTGGCAATCTGCCGGATTTGGTGAGACGGGCGAAATGTTTATGGTGGGGCCAGACAAGGTTCTCCGTACCGAGGCACGCGCGTTACAAGAAGATAAATCGGCCTATTTAAATTTGTTACGCACCAATGGCGTAAAACCCGGTTTGATTAACCGCATCGACTTCACTGACACCGCGGCTGGACAAATGCCAATCGATTCTCCAAGTGTGGCCCAGGCGCTCGCGACTGGGTGGCAATATTGCTAAACCCATGATTGCGGTGACCACACGGATTAAGACGATCGCCGAAGACAAGGATTTAACTCAACGGCTGCCGGATAAAGGTAAAGATGAAATGGCGCTGCTCGGCCGTTCGCTCAATCAGATGTTTGCCAGCTTCCAAACCGTGATCCAAGAAGCGCATCAAGCATCTGGATTACTTGGGCAAGCCGCTAACGATATTAACCAAGACGTAGTCACCATGCACGATCGCGTTACCGACCAGGTCAAGCATACCCATCAAGTGGCCTCAGCGGCGACGGAAATGGCTACATCGGTCACGGATGTCGCGCAATACGCCGATCAAGCCTCAACCGCGTCAGACGATATCACCCAAGCGGTGAATAAAGGCTCGCAAATTGGTGACGATCTGGTGGAACAGATCCGCACGTTGTCATCGAGTATGGACGCCGCCACGGCGACCATGAGCCGCTTATCGCAGCAGAGTGAAGAAATCGGTACCGTGCTCGATGTGATCCAAGCGATTGCCGAGCAAACAAACTTGTTGGCATTAAATGCTGCTATCGAGGCCGCCCGTGCCGGCGAACAAGGCCGTGGATTCAGCGTGGTCGCTGAAGAAGTACGTACCCTTGCCTCTCGTACCCAGGACTCCACCGAAAGTATTCGCGATAAAATTGCCGCATTGCGCCAAGAGACGCAGTCAGCGGTGGCGGATATGGATACCACCAGCCAAACCGTGGAAGTTTGTGTGAACCACTGTCAGCAAAACAACGCCGCCTTGGTGGATATTGCCAACATGGTCACCGAAATTAATCAAATGACCTCACACATCGCCAATGCCACACAGCAGCAAACCCAAGTCACAACGGAGATTAGCGAAAGCATCACAGACATTGCACAATCAGCAGAGACTGTCTCGCAACGTACGCATGACACGGCAGAAACCGTCACCGACTTAAGCCAACGTTCTGCGCGATTGGCGGATACCATCGGACATTTCAAAACCGAATAATATATCCCACCATGATGTGTAGAGGGAGGCATATTGCCTCCCTGACTATCAAACTCGTAGGCCGAAAAAGCGCCGGGGGCACTTAGCAATCTTGCACATCGAGGCCGAAGCGCGCCTCCGACATCGGTGTCAAATGTTGGCATCGAATGTTACAAGCGACACGGAAAACGGAATACAGAATACAGAGTACAGAAAGAGCAAGCGCCTCAATACGCACACAGTCCTGCTCTTTCCGTACTCCGTAAGCGAAGCGATCTGTATTCAAGTTCTCGAATCAGGCGTAGGTCGGACAAGCGCCAGTGCGGTGTTAGTCGTGTATACCCAAGCCGAAGCGCGCCTCCGACATCCGGGGCAAATTTGACCCCGATCGTGACAGGCGCCCAGGCGGCATAGTGCACCTATCCATCATCGCGCTGGGGCTTGTGTCATCGTCGCCAATGGCACCACCGACGTTAAAATACGCGTAGGTCGGTATAAGCGCCAGTGCGATGCCAATCATTATCACGATGTGGGCCGCGCGCCATCCGACATCAAAGCCAACGATTAACCCCGATCGTTACAGGCGCCTATTGCATGGCGCAGAGCAACTGGCGCCCGTTTACAATGTGCACCTATCTATCATTGTGCTGGGGCTTGTGTCATCTCTTACCCTACTCAGATTCACTCGCTTTTTTTACGCTTTTCTGATGATGAAGAGTCAGAAGCAGAAAAAGGATTCGGGGAGGACTCGCCGTTGCTATCGGCGATGCTTTCTACGGCGACTGGCTCGATACCTACACCGACGCGTAATCCTCTTGTTGCCTCCCAGACTGCTGATTTTGTTTTCGCTCGTTGAACTCAAGTTATGCTTAGGTTTTATCCTGGCCCCACATTCTTTTTTGTCTCAATGCACTGGCTGAATATGTTAGCTGTGAAAAACTTTATCCACGAAAAGCGATTAATAATAAAACAGGGAGGCCTGTTAGCCACACATTAGCCAATAAAGTTGACAGTCTATATATAAGGTAATCAGAGCCATAAATAGATTGGATGCTTTGACGCCACTCTTGAATCTCTGCCTTCGGTATTCGCCAACCGTATCTAAGCATGAGGTATGCGTACCATATGTGACTTGTAGAGCTAGCAAAT
>NZ_MUFH01000243.1:0-3986 GCF_001996115.1 Salinivibrio sp. MA427 | reverse complement strand
GTCCTTATCATTCACACGATCCATATCGATAACGCCTGTGACTTCATCGACCGCGCCCTATATGCAGCAAGGGTTTGTGATCACGCGCCAGCAGCGTGATTGGGGCCATACCTCAACCATTGTTTTATGGCTTTCCACGCCAGAAGGCCCGATCAAACTTTGTATTGACGATCAGCACAGTGTGTTTTTTGTGCCGTTGGAAGAAAAAGCGCGGGTGGAGGCGTTATTACCTGCTATCGATCCCAATGCCTATTGCAAACCGGTACCGCTAACAACCTTCCAACATACGCCTGTTGCAGCCTGTTATTTCACCAGTGTTAAACGTGCCCGAGAAGGTCAGAAGGTGATAACGGGGGCCGCTATTGCGCTTTATGAAGGGGATTTACGCTTGGCCGATCGTTATCTGATGGAGCGCTATATTTGTGGCAGCTTGTTGTTCACCGGTCAGGTCCGTCAACGTCAGGGCTACCTAGAAGTGACGCAAGGCAAAGCGAAGCAAGCGGACTATACGCCCACGCTTCATCATGTCTCGTTGGATATCGAGTGTTCACAAAAAGGTCAGCTTTATTCGGTGGGGTTAGACAGTGAAAAAGACAGTCGCGTGATCATGGTCGGTGCGCCTCAGAACGATGCCCCGGCGTGGATAGAGTGGGTGGATAACGAAGAGGCTTTATTGGTCGCCCTGGAGCGTTGGTTCGCACAATACGATCCAGACGTAGTGGTGGGCTGGAATGTGATTGATTTTGACTTTCGCCTATTGGTTAAACGCGCGCAACGCTACCAGCGTGATTTACGCCTTGGTCGCGGCGGGGAACGCGCTTTTTGGCGTGATGGTGGTAGCAATAAGCCGGGCTTTATCAGTTTAGCCGGGCGGGTGGTGATTGATGGGATTGATGCGCTAAAAACCGCGACGTATGGGTTCCGATCTTGGGCGCTAGAGGCGGTTGCACAAACGTTATTGGGCGAGGGGAAAGCGATTGATGATCCGCATGATCGTATGGCCTCGATTAATCGCATGTTTCATCAGGATAAAATCGCGCTTGCGACTTATAATTTACAAGATTGCCGTTTGGTTAACCGAATCTTTGATCACACTCACTTACTCGACTTTTTAATCGAGCGTTCACGCTTAACCGGGGTAGAGCTCGATCGCGTGGGCGGCTCGGTAGCAGCATTCACTAACTTGTTTTTACCGCGTTTGCATCGTTCCGGTTATGTCGCGCCTAATCTAGCCAGCGAAGGGTGGATCGCGAGCCCTGGTGGTTATGTGATGGACTCCAAACCCGGCTTATATCACTCAGTGCTGGTGTTGGATTTTAAATCGCTGTATCCCTCGATTATTCGTACCTTTCTTATTGATCCGCTTGGACTTATCGAGGGGTTAAAAGCACAAGAGGCCGGTCAGGAAGCCGACACGGTCCCTGGGTTTCGAGGCGGTGTTTTTCATCGAGAAAAGCACTACTTACCGGCATTGATTGATGAGTTGTGGCAAGCGCGTGATCGGGCGAAAAAAGCCGGTGAAAAAGCGTTTTCGCAGGCAATTAAAATTATCATGAATTCCTTCTATGGCGTGTTGGGCTCATCGGGGTGCCGTTTTTTTGATCATCGCTTGGCATCATCGATTACCATGCGCGGCCATGAGATTATGAAGACCACTCGTGAGTTGATTGAGGCACACGGCTTTGAGGTGATCTACGGTGACACAGACTCTACCTTTGTGTCATTGGGGGGAGAAAAAGCAAGCGAGGACGCCGATGCCATCGGGCGAAAGCTTGTTAGCCATGTGAATCAGTGGTGGTCTCAACACTTGCAGGAAACCTATGGTCTCGAATCCTTGCTGGAAATTGAATACGAAACCCATTATCAACGCTTTTTAATGCCCACCATTCGTGGGCAAGAAACCGGGAGTAAAAAGCGTTATGCAGGACGGATCGTTAATCCTGATACCGGTGAGTCACATTTGGTCTTTAAAGGGTTAGAAACGGTAAGAACGGATTGGACACCATTGGCGCAACAGTTCCAGCAACAGCTTTATCAACGTGTGTTTGATGGTGATGATGTCGATGCTTTTATTCGCGATGTGGTCGCCTGTACGCAACAAGGGGAGCGTGATGCTGAGCTGGTGTATCGTAAACGGTTACGACGCCCGATTGCGGAGTATCAGAAAAATGTGCCACCGCACGTGCGTGCCGCGCGGCTGGCTGACAGTGAAAATCAAAAACGTGGCCGCCCTGAACAGTACCAACGGGGGGGATGGATTGAGTATGTGATCACGGTTAATGGGCCTGAGCCGTGTATGTATCGGTGTAGCCCGATGGATTATCAACATTATATTGATAAACAGCTTAAACCGATTGCTGATGGCATCCTGCCGTTTATTGGTAAAGAGTTCGACACCTTGGCGCTACCGCAATTGGGGTTGTTCTAAGCACGCTTGATCGTTTGTCTTGTTCGGGCAGTTTTTAACGCGCGACTTGCAATTGTGTCTGCCACCCGCTTGAATGAAAGAATCAGCAGGGAGGATGACGTGGAACAGCTCGATTTCTTCGAGGTGCCGAGTCCGTGCAAAGGCATCTGTCAGGTCAATAACAAAGGTTACTGCAAAGGGTGCTTTCGCAGTCGCGATGAGCGCTTTTATTGGTATGACTTTACCAACGAGCAAAAGCGCAATGTGGTTCGCTTATGCCACCAGCGTTATTTGCGCATTATGCGTGCCAAACGCCAACAGACACAGGAAACCGCCTTAGAGCCGGAAACTCTTCCACATCAGCCTTCGCTGTTTGATGAATGACGATTTAGCAGAAATAGCTTTAGCTTGTGCGAATATCCGAATCTCGYGTTACCAAGACACTCGCTTTGATATGATTACCTAGTTATTTAATTGACAGTGATATTACTTACTGGAATAAAAGCGACGGAGATTGTAATCGTTGGTAAGAGGATAGTGTAGGAGTTGCTTTGAGTTGCGTTACGTCAATAAAGAACGAGCGCTCTTCATTGAAGAACGCTCGTGCTAAATTATAAAAGGCCACTAATTGATTGTGTTAGTCCTTTTTTCAGCTCTGGTTCTGCTTCAGCGAACTCTAGGTTGACTTTATTGGCAGTAGAAAGCACTCGTGTTTGATAACGTTTCCACTGCGTTTTCTCCGTAGATTTTACTACCTTCTTGCTGCTTGAGCCTTGCGCAAGTTGAGAATCAAGAGCCTCAGTAACTACGACACCATCAGATGCGCGCTCAGAAATCTGTAGGTCAGTGATCATTGAGTAATAGACATCTTCAATCATTGCATCGGCGACTAGGCCAATAGCCGCGCCCGCCAGTGATGCTGCGCCTCGACCTGAACCGCCACCAAATTGAGCTCCTGCTAAAGCACCACCAACAGCGCTACCAAAACCTTGAGATAAAAAGTTTTCACTTTCACGCAGGTCAGCTTTACCAACTTGTAAAATATTTGCCTGAATCATGTAATGGGCTTTGCTTGGATCTTCTAAAACCTTATATCCACGGCTTTCAATTTTTGTTTTGATATCAGATTTTATATCAAGGTTGGGCTTGTCTGAGGTATTTCTAATTTGTAGGAATACTGTGCGTTTTGATGGAGCAACTGGATCGAGAAAGACGGTATCGCTCATTTTTGTCTGTACGTCAAGATCACGCTTTTTAACAAGCGTATTTGTTGCGGAGCACCCAGTAAGTACGAGTGTCAATGACATTAATACGGCAAGAAAGATATTTTTTTTCATGGTGATAGATAGTGTTTATATAAAAAGGGACACTATCCTAATCAACTTATTAGGCAAATTGGAATCTTTCTATTACATTTGCTTTCTGTTTGGTGATCGAGGTCATGTATTTTTGACACCAAAATGACATATCTGTTTTTTTTTGAAAATGTCATGGTGGTTAAAATATAAAAAAGGCGCCCCTGAGGACGCCTGATCTCATTCCATCTTTATCGACACAGCGATTAGATGCGGATGAAGTC
>NZ_MUFH01000242.1:0-5612 GCF_001996115.1 Salinivibrio sp. MA427 | reverse complement strand
TGGTCCAACCGATCCAAAATAGCAGTGGCGATTATTTTCCTACCCCAAGGTATTCAACGCAGTTGCAAGCGGGCTTAATCGAATCCGGTCGGATAACGCCTGTTCCTGAAGCGAGAGTACAGGCGGTCCGCGCCTCGTTAGGGTTGGCAGCGAATCAGGTGCTAGTGGATCCCGCGACCATTATGCAATATGGCCGCATGCTGGGTGCGCAGTATCAACTGAGCGGTAAAATCACCGGTCAGGCCCCTTATCAGCTAAGTTTGCAGTTAATGGACTTACAGTCAGGAGTGATCGCTTGGCAGGATGTAGAACGCTTTGTCAGCCGTTGAATGGTCTCCTGCTCTGGCGCAGACCTTATCTACCGCACTGACGCGCTATTATGGTGTCCCTACCGAGGTTACCGGTGTCGAGCCGTTGGCAGCGGGCCTGACAAATCGCTGTTTACGACTCACCGACTCACAGGGGGGGCGCAGTGTTTGGCGTCCCCATGGTCGAGCGGCGAATGCTTTTGCCATTGACCGTGCGCGTGAAGCTCAGGCGCAATCTTTGGCCGCTGAGCATGGGCTGGCGCGTCAGCCGATTGTCCACAACGGCGAAGGATTATTGGTGCCTTGGGTGGATGGCGAACCGCTTTGTAATCTAAAAACCGATCAGGCATCGATCCTTATTCCACTTTTATCCCGTATTCACCAACTGCCGACGGATCTGGAAACCGCGTCCGTCGAGGCACAATGCGCTCATTATGAAAAGCAACTGCCTGATGGTGTGGTAGCGCGTTTACACCGGCTCAAACATAAGGTGCTCGCACATAGCCCGCTCCCAACGTATGAGCCATCGGTGGTGTGTCACATGGACTTGGGCGCTTACAATGTGGTGATCGAGCCGGATGGTAACCTGTGTGTGCTTGATTGGGAGTATGCCCGCGCCGGTGATCCTTATCTTGACATCGCGCTCTTTTGTCGTGCTAATGGCTGGTTACCACACACTGTGGTGGCGCGTTATTGTGGTCTTCAGCAACTAAAATCGGTGAATGTTATCCTCGCACGCGTCAACGCTTGGTTGCCGTTTACCGACTATTTAGCACTATGTTGGTATGAGGTGGGGGCGAATCTGTATGGATTACCTGCGTACAATCAAGCAGCGGACGTGCTGTATCAACAGCTTTCAGAGTAGACAACCCGCTACATTCGGATAAATCCCTCGTAGCTGACGCATAGGCGAATAAGGATAAGGAGACAATATGGTCAAGGATTGCAAACGGCGGTGTCGAACAGGCTGGCTTGTGGGCTGTCTGTTGGTGCTTGCGGGATGTACCACGGAGCTTGCGTACAATACGTTGCCGTTTTGGATTCACTATTACCTGGACGATATTGTCGACCTGACCGCCACCCAATCGCGCCAAGTAAAAGCGGACCTCGATGCAGTTCAGCAATGGCATCGCGTGGAGGAGTTGCCTCGGTTAGCGGATCGGCTCACCTTGATCGCCGCGCAAAGTGCGGAACGCCAAACATGGGACCAATTGCGCGATCATCAAGCTGGGTTTAAAACTCGGATACAAGCCACACTCAATGCACTGATCCCGGCGACGACGCGTTTATTGCAAAGCCTGGATGATCGTCAGGCTGAGCGATTGACCCAATTTTTAAAAGACGAAATTGCTGAGGCACAAGCGCGCCGTGACCAGCAATCACCGCAAGAACGGCTAGCCGAGCAACAAGAAGAGCTTGAAGAGCGCACTGAGGGTTGGGTCGGACACACCACAGACAGCCAAGCACCATTCTACGCTGAGATGGCGGACTACCAGCAACGCGCGATGCCGACCTTCATTACGGTACGTGAGCAGTTGCAAGCGCGGCTATTTAACCTGATTGAGACACGCCAACGCGATGACTTGGATAGTCAACTGCGTCAATGGGTGGATGACCTCGTCGCCTGGCGCGGTGGTAGTGATACGCAGACAGACATGGCGATCTATCGCTCTCGGCGCCTTGACTGGTTACTCCGGTTCGATAAAAGTTTGGATGATGCTCAACGCACGCACTTGATAGAAGAACTTGAGCAATGGGCGTCGCGTTTGCAAGGCATGGCTGGATAAAAACACCCTGATCCTCGCTAGGGTGATCTTGCTCATTTTTGCGTGTAAGCAGCTATGCTATTGATAAAGGCCATTACATTCTTAGCGCAATCAGCAAGGACCGCTTATGATCATCTATCTGCATGGCTTTGATGCCACCAGTCCAGGCAACCACGAAAAAGTGCTTCAACTTCAATTTGTTGACGACGATGTTCGCACCATTAATTACAGCACCCTGCACCCCAAACATGATATGCAGCACTTACTTAAACAGGTGCAAACGCAGATCGAAGCCAGCCAGGATCCTAACCCATTGATATGTGGTGTTGGGCTAGGCGGGTATTGGTCAGAGCGAATTGGATTTTTGTGCGGGATAAAGCAGGTTCTGATCAACCCTAACTTGCACCCTCAGGAAAATATGCCGGGCAAAATCGACCGTCCTGAAGAGTACGAAGATATTGCAACTAAATGTGTCACTGATTTTCGTCAGCGCAACCAGCAGCGGGCGTTGGTTATCCTATCACGTGAAGACGACGTGCTAGACAGTCAACGTAGCTATCATCTGCTTTCACCTTTCTATCCTGTGCGTTGGGATGAGGCGCAAACCCATAAATTTAAAAACCTTTCTACGCATCTACAAGCGATTGCGCACTTTAAAAAGTCTACCTGATGGTCACTTTCCCGTATCGAGCGTATAGCTACGCCATTGTTATACGCGCTTGGTGTTATTTTCCTACATTTTATCCGTAAATAAAGCACAGACAAGGGTCGAAGTGATCGCCATTTTACGGCAAAATGGACGGGCGTGCTGACCAACTACACAGCAATAAACCACACGCACTGATACAGATTATGTCGTTAGTCACTAACAAATAGAAAGTGGCGTACTTAAGACCGATTTTAGCTAGTGGCATGCGTGCGGCTAGCGAGTGTTTTTTAATTAAGGTAAGGATGTAGAAGTGACCAAAATTATCGTTGTCGGCGGTGGTGCAGGCGGGCTTGAGCTCGCGACCAAGCTAGGCCGCACGTTAGGCCGCAAACGCCGTGCTGAAATCACCCTCGTCGATAAAAACAGTAGCCATTTATGGAAACCCCTGCTGCACGAGGTAGCCACGGGATCGATGGATGAAGGCGTCGATGCATTAAGCTATCGCGCGCATGCTAAAAATCATGGGTTTGATTTCCAAATGGGCACATTGTGGGATATTGATCGCGAACGTAAGGTGATCACCCTCGCGCCCATGTATGACGAGAATAACGAGCTATTAATGCCCGAGCGTGAGCTCGAATATGACACCTTAGTGATGGCGATTGGCTCGACCTCTAATGACTTTAATACCCCTGGCGTGCGTGACAATTGTATTTTCCTGGATAACCCGAAACAGGCACACCGTTTCCGCCGTGAAATGAACAATGAGTTTATGCGCCTGCACGCGAAACACGGTGACGGCAGTGTTGATATTGCCATTGTCGGTGCGGGGGCGACAGGCGTTGAATTGTCGGCTGAGCTGCATAATGCGATTAAAGAGCTGCGCAACTATGGTTTCCGTGACCTCGAGAACTCTAAGTTGAATGTGACCTTGGTTGAAGCAGGCGAGCGAATCCTACCGGCGTTACCGCCACGTATTTCTAGTGCCGCGCATCAAGAGTTATTAAAACTCGGCGTAACAGTAAAAACCAACACCTTTGTGGTAAAARCTGATGAAGATGGCCTAGAAACCAAATCGGGTGAACGTATCCATGCCGACATTATGGTTTGGGCTGCGGGGATTAAAGCGCCTGATTTCTTGAAAGATATTGCGGGTTTAGAAACCAACCGCATTAATCAGCTTGAGGTGAAGAACACCTTACAAACGACCCGTGACGACGATATTTTTGTGATTGGTGATTGCGCGGCGTGCACGCAGGAAGATGGCGAGCCTGTGCTTTAGCAATATTGTTGCGAAAATGAACGGGCGTGAACTTAAACCTTATGTGTTTAAAGATCATGGTTCGCTGGTTTCTTTAAGCCGCTTCTCGACGGTTGGCAGCTTAATGGGGAACCTGACCAAAGGCTCAATGATGATCGAAGGGCGCATCGCGCGTGTGGTTTATATTTCTTTGTATCGCATGCATCAAATTGCGTTGCACGGCTATGTAAAAACCGGCTTGATGATGTTAGTCGGCCGCATTAACCGTGTGTTACGTCCAAGCTTGAAGCTGCACTAAAGTGGGATAACGCGCCTAATCTAAACCGGGGCCTGTCCCCGGTTTTCTTTTTGAAGATGGCGCTTTTGCGATAATTGTTGCTCAATGGCGCGAAAGTCGTCACAATGGCGCCGCAATCAAGATTATTGATATCACTTCTAGAGCAACCCTCCTGAACGCCGAGTTTTCCTCATACAACGATATTGATATTCATGCCCTTAAGCGACGGGTAGAGTGTCTACACGTGGCGACATTTTTTTATTTATTGAGATCAATTGATGAGTTTCTCCTCTTTAGGACTATCTGCACCACTCCTTAAAGCCGTGCAAGAGCAAGGCTATACCATCCCATCACCGATTCAGGCTAAAGCGATTCCGGCAGTAATTGAAGGCCAAGATGTGATGGCTGCCGCGCAAACCGGCACCGGTAAAACCGCTGGGTTTACGTTACCGATTTTAGAACGTTTGCAAGCCGGTAAACATGCGCGCCCGAATCACGTTCGCACTTTGATTTTAACGCCAACGCGTGAACTCGCCGCACAAGTTCATAAAAACGTTGAACAATACAGTCAGTACACGCCGCTGACCTCGCTGGTGGTGTATGGTGGGGTGAAGATAAACCCGCAAATGATGAGATTGCGTAAAGGGGCCGACGTCCTCGTGGCAACGCCGGGTCGTTTATTGGATCTGTATAACCAAAATGCCGTCAACTTTTCGCAACTTGAAGTGTTGGTGCTGGATGAAGCCGATCGCATGCTGGATATGGGCTTTATTCGTGATATCCGTAAGATTTTGGCCGCTTTGCCTACGAAACGTCAGAATCTATTGTTCTCAGCCACCTTCTCGGATGAGATCCGTCAACTTGCCAAAGGCATGGTCAACAACCCGGTAGAGATTTCGGTTAGCCCTGCTAACCAAGCGGCGACCAGTGTCGAACAGTGCATTTATCCTGTTGATAAAAAGCAAAAAGCACCGATGCTCTTATCGTTAATTGCCGATAACAACTGGCAACAAGTGTTGGTCTTTAGTAAAACCAAGCACGGTGCCAATCGTCTGTCGCGTTATTTAGATGAGTATGGCGTCAGTGCTGCCGCGATTCACGGTAATAAAAGCCAAGGCGCACGTACCAAAGCACTGGAGCAATTCAAAACCGGTGATGTACGCGTGCTTGTTGCGACCGATATTGCCGCGCGTGGCATCGATATTGCGCAATTACCACAAGTGGTTAACTTTGATTTGCCCCATGTCGCTGAAGATTATGTTCACCGTATTGGACGGACCGGACGGGCCGGCGCTGTGGGTCATGCGATTTCGCTCGTCTGTGCCGACGAAGCTAAAGATCTCTTTGCGAT
>NZ_MUFH01000241.1:0-3997 GCF_001996115.1 Salinivibrio sp. MA427 | reverse complement strand
ACGTTGATATGAAAAAACAGCCGCGTCAGAACAGCTTTGAAGACCAACCCAGCTTTTTACGTAACGTATTGTAATAATTATAGTCTTTGGGGTGAATGAGTTTGAGTGTGGCGGGGCTTTTGTAAATATGGACCTCATCGCCCGGATTCACTGGCAAAGAAACTTGCCCATCACAACTGACTTCCAGTGTGCCGCGGTTATCGGGAGACACTAATAATTTAATCCGGCGATTACCATCTACCACCAAAGGCCGGCTTGATAGGGTATGGGGGAACATAGGGACTAAAGAAATAGCGTTGAGGCTGGGGGATAAGATGGGGCCGCCACCTGATAAGCTATAGGCTGTTGATCCCGTCGGCGTTGAAATAATGATCCCATCTGAGCGCTGCGAAAAGGCGAAATGCTCGTTAATATAGACCTCAAACTCAATCATGTGAGCCACTTGCCCTGGGTGTAAAACGGCCTCGTTGAGCGAAGCATTATGGCTTTTAACCTGATCGTGACGATGGATCTCTGTCTCAAGCAAAAAGCGGTCTTCTTCCATGTAGTCGCCACTTAAAACGGCGTCTAGGGCATTTTCAAAGGCATCGGGATCCAGGTCAGTCAAAAAGCCTAAATTACCGCGGTTTACACCAATCACTTTTATATCGCTTCGTGACAGTACGCGGGCGGCGCCGAGCATATTACCGTCGCCACCGATAACGATCGCGAGATCAGCGTGCTGACCAATATTAACCAAATCCAGATAGTGCGCGTCGGGTAGCCCTAAATTGGTACTCAAGCGTGTATCAATGCACACCTCGTAACCGCGCTCGGTGAGCCAATGATAAAGGCCGATGTGTGTATTCACCGCGTCTGGGTTGCGAGGTTTACCAATTAAAGCAATGCGCTGGAATGGTGTCGACATAATCAGGATCCCATCGTTATTTGTGCCCAGTATAACGCGGTAAAAAAAGGATTGTCGTGATTTGCGTTATGTGGGCGGTTGAATCATAAAGATTCATCCCCATAATACTTCCACAATCAAGTTAAACAGTCCCAGTGCGCGCTGGGCAATGCCATTTGTGTCGGAGTGATCATGAGCGAAGAACAGAAAGTTAAGCAAGAGCAAGAAGCGATGAAAGATGCGCAAGCTGCTGAAGGCAAAGATGCAGAGCAGACGGTTGAGCAACAGGCAAGCGGTAGTGCAGACATTGAGCAAGAGGAAACCGAAGCCATGATTGCACGCATTACAGAGTTAGAAGCAGCACTTGAAGCCAGTGAAGCCAAAGTGCAAGAGCAACAAGACAGTGTGCTTCGTGCCCGTGCTGACGTAGACAATATGCGTCGTCGCTCAGAGCAAGAAGTAGAGAAAGCGCGAAAGTTTGCACTGGAGAAGTTTGCCAGTGAGTTGCTGCCCGTTATCGACAACCTTGAGCGTGCTGTCGAGATGGCGGATAAGGAAGATGAATCGATCAAGCCCWTGGTTGAAGGGGTAGAGCTGACGCTAAAAACCATGATGGATACCATTGATAAGTTTGGTTTGAAAGCGATTGACCCACAAGGACAACCTTTTAACCCTGAGCTTCACCAAGCGATGACGATCCAAGAAAGTACTGAACATGAGCCAAACACCGTGATGATGGTGATGCAAAAAGGCTATGAGTTAAATGGTCGCGTGGTACGTCCAGCGATGGTGATGGTATCGAAAGCCGCACAAGGCAACGTCGACGAAAAAGCGTGATTTTAATAAGGGCATAGCATCAATAGTTAATTTGTTACTCCGCTTGTGATACGTGAGTGACGAACACGGATTTTTTTGCTGCTAGCCCTTGAAAAGTGTCGTGCTGCCCTTATTTAAACGGCAGCAACAAATAAAAATTTGCGGTGAGGGGGTTGAACCTCTCACAGTTACCCCCACATAAAGGGTAACGAACTACAGCCACAGAACGAATTTCGGAGAGCACCAGATGGGTAAAATCATTGGTATTGACTTGGGTACAACCAACTCATGTGTCGCCGTGCTAGACGGTGAAAAAACGCGCGTAATTGAAAACGCAGAAGGTGATCGTACAACGCCATCCGTTATCGCTTACACACAAGATGGTGAAACACTTGTCGGCCAGCCTGCGAAGCGCCAGGCAGTGACAAACCCAGAAAACACCCTATACGCGATTAAGCGTCTGATCGGTCGCCGCTTCGAAGATGAAGAAGTACAGCGTGACATCAGTATCATGCCTTTCAAAATTGTGAAGGCAGATAACGGTGATGCTTGGGTTGAAGCGAAAGGCCAAAAAATGGCCGCGCCACAAGTGTCAGCTGAAGTGTTGAAGAAAATGAAGAAAACCGCTGAAGACTTCCTCGGCGAAGAAGTGACTGGCGCGGTAATCACTGTTCCTGCTTACTTTAATGACTCTCAGCGTCAAGCGACTAAGGATGCTGGTCGTATTGCGGGACTAGAAGTTAAACGTATTATTAACGAGCCTACAGCGGCAGCATTGGCTTATGGCCTTGATAAGAAAGGTGGCGATCGCACTATCGCGGTTTATGACCTGGGTGGTGGTACGTTCGATATCTCTATCATCGAAATTGATGAAGTCGATGGTGAGCAAACCTTCGAAGTACTGGCAACCAACGGTGACACCCACTTGGGTGGTGAAGACTTCGATAACCGTTTGATCACCTACTTGGTCGACGAATTTAAGAAAGAGCAAGGCATCGATCTGCGTCAAGACCCGCTCGCGATGCAGCGTGTCAAAGAAGCGGCTGAGAAAGCGAAGATTGAACTGTCTTCTGCGCAGCAAACAGACGTGAACTTGCCTTATGTGACTGCGGACGCAACCGGTCCTAAGCACATGAACATCAAGATTACTCGTGCCAAGCTGGAATCACTGGTTGAAGATCTGGTTCAACGTTCACTCGAACCAATGAAAGTGGCCCTGGCTGACGCCGAGCTGTCTGTTGATGAAATCACGGATGTTATCTTGGTCGGTGGTCAAACCCGCATGCCGATGGTTCAGTCAAAAGTTGCAGAGTACTTCGGTAAGGATGCACGTAAGGACGTGAACCCGGATGAAGCCGTTGCAATGGGCGCGGCTGCACAGGGTGGTGTACTGTCTGGCGATGTTAAAGACGTACTATTGCTTGACGTTACGCCACTATCGCTAGGTATCGAAACCATGGGCGGTGTGATGACCAAGCTGATTGAGAAAAACACGACGATTCCAACTAAGGCGAATCAAGTGTTCTCAACCGCTGAAGACAACCAAAGCGCGGTAACGATTCATGTGATCCAAGGTGAGCGTAAGCAAGCCATGCACAACAAATCACTGGGTCAGTTTAACCTAGAAGGTATTCAGCCAGCGCCACGTGGCACGCCGCAAATTGAAGTGACTTTCGACTTGAACGCGGATGGTATTTTGAACGTGTCTGCGGCTGATAAGCAAACCGGTCAAGAGCAGAAGATCACCATCCAAGCGTCTGGTGGCCTAAGCGATGAAGACGTTGAGAAAATGGTACAAGAAGCAGAAGCTAACAAAGAAGCGGACAAAAAGTTCGAAGAGTTAGTCACTGCCCGTAACCAAGCTGATCAGCTCATTCATGGTACACGCAAGCAAATGGACGAAGCGGGTGACAAGTTGCCTGCTGAAGACAAAGAGAAGATCGAAACAGCTATCTCTGAGCTGGAAACCGCACGCAACGGTGAAGATAAAGAAGACATCGATGCGAAGGTTCAAGCACTGGTTGCGGCTTCATCAAAACTGATGGAAATTGCCCAGCAGCAAGCTCAAAATGAGCAGGCGCAGCAAGACGCCGGTGCCGATTCAGCAAAACAAGACGACGACGTTGTTGATGCTGAGTTCGAAGAAGTTAAAGACGACGACAAGAAATAAGCGAAAGCACTGTCGTTAATAAGCACGGGCGTAGGGGAGCGATCTCCTTCGCCCGTCGTTTTATCAAACAGTGATTTGAACGTCTTTGTTTTGTTGACGTAAACAGGTGCAGTCAGACCATGTCT
>NZ_MUFH01000240.1:0-5897 GCF_001996115.1 Salinivibrio sp. MA427 | reverse complement strand
ACACTAATGTGCTTGCGAAAATAAAGATATTTGACGCATATGCAAGGTGGGTTGGTCACCTTTATGAGTCAATGCTAGCTCTGGTTAAAATTGAAGATCAGAATTCTGTTTCTGAAAATTCAAAATCAGATGTAACAGATCCAGAAATTCAGTGTGAAGCACAGAAATCGTTGAATCGTTTCAATGCTCTAGTTAAGTCGGGAGAAATCAATCCTGATGGCCACGTATCACTAACCCTAGATGGTGAGTTTGCATCAGACCTGAGGAAAGCAAGAAATAAGTGCTCGTTTCACTGTACCAATAACCGGGTTCAGAGTGAAATTCTACAAGAATTTATGAGTAAACATCATCACATGGCCTATTGGCTGTATTCAGAAATGCTCAATCTTCATGGGAATATAGATTCTGAGTGTGACAAAGATCTCGGCGCAATAAATCAGTTCTTCTCAGTTAGCCGTAGAGCACTGTCATGAAAAAAGCACTAACAAACGCATGTTGTCGGACTGGTTTTCCGCTGCGCTCAAAACCAGCCGCAAATGCGGGCGTTATGTGCTAATCAGTATTTAAAGGGATTATCATGAGAAAAGTAATGTTTCTAGCCGCTATAGCATCCTTCTCGGTGAATGCTGAATTTATTCATCCTTTACAGTTTGATGGCTCGAAAGCGCAACAAAACGAAGTAATTAGTTATATCCAAAACCGCGTCAAAAAAGATTACTGCGACACTGTCGATATGTGCCAGGAAACTATGTTGCGAATGATGGAGAAGGAAAATTTGGATGCATTTAAGCGGCTAACTAATGCGAAAAATCCAGATATTCTAGACCGTACTATACAGGATTATTGTGGAACGATTGATATGTGTACTTATCAAATGATTGAAATGATGTATAACGAAAACTTAAATGCATCTAAGCAAGAGTTGTCATGGTAGTACACACATAACAAACGAGTATGTCGTCAATCCTAAATTTTAGCGAGATTTTTATCCCACATCACGCCGTCTCTAAGCATCGAATTTAAGATCACTACCATCTTGCGCACACAGGCAATAATGGCGACTTTTTTCGGCTTTCCAGCGGCGACTAATCGGGTATACGTCGCCTTAAAAACAGGATTACATTGCATCGCAGACATCATCGCCATATACAACACGGTACGAACTTGAGTACGTCCACCTTGGATCACCCGTTTGCCTTTATATCGCCCACTTTCTTTTGTCACGGGTGCAACACCAATGAGAGATGCCGCTTGTTTGTTAGTTATATAGCCCAGCTCAGGGACGTTACTGATGATAGATGCTGCCGCAATGCTGCCAATGCCAGGCACGCTTTGTAAGAGCGTATTTCTAGTCTGATATTCAGGGCATGCTTCAATCAACTTCACGAGTTTTTGYTCGATGTTGGTGATTTGATTTTTCATCGCAGTGAGCATGGGTTTGATGGTTGAATGCAAGGTTTTGGGCAGTATCTGCAAGCGGTTCTTTTCCATCGTTTGCATAGATAGGAGCTGGTTTCTCCTGATGACTAAGTCACTCATTAGACGTATATTTTCCGCCTTGATAATGATGATTTCAGGCTTAATGGCGTCGCCATAATGTGCRATTAACTCAGCATCTAAGCGGTCATTTTTCGCTCTGCGGCCAATGGCGCCGGCGAAGCGTTTAATGTGCACAGGGTTGGCGCGTACGATGGGTAAATTGGCTTCAATACACGCGAGCACAAAGGGCATTTCTAATCGGCCAGTGGCTTCAATGATGATGCGCTCAGGCTGATATGGCTTGATGATTTTCAATGCATCTTTAATGCCTTTATCCGTGTTTGGCACAGAGAAGAAGTGCGCAGTTGGTCTGACGTAGATGTCGAGTTGCGCTTTGCCGGTATCGACGCCGATGTNAATTGGCTTCAATACACGCGAGCACAAAGGGCATTTCTAATCGGCCAGTGGCTTCAATGATGATGCGCTCAGGCTGATATGGCTTGATGATTTTCAATGCATCTTTAATGCCTTTATCCGTGTTTGGCACAGAGAAGAAGTGCGCAGTTGGTCTGACGTAGATGTCGAGTTGCGCTTTGCCGGTATCGACGCCGATGTTGATGCTTTGCTTGGGTGCAGTATTCATAATAAGCTAACTCTTGTTTGCGTAATACGGGTTCGAGACCCAGTCGAGTATTCGAGTTTGGTGCTTGGAGTTCTAAGGTGCGTTCATGTTTGTTATCGGTCTCTCGACAGAGGAGCCAGCGTTCAATCGAACTGCACATTAGAAAGCTTTAGTTGCAGCTAAAGCCTGGGTCTCACTTTACCCAAATACGGGTGAGATTATCCATACAAGCGCTTTAAGACGGATTCGCAACGCGTGGCATTTTTACTATGCGTTGCTTTTTGTGGTTACGGTGTTATGCGGAAAGTTGGTAGTAGCGTTGGTTGCCCCTTAACCGGGCGTTATGTTTCTCTGAGGGCAGGCTCAAGCCCAAGATGCTCAACAAAGGGGATAAAGTCGCGATCCAAAAACAGCAAAGGTAGCTTTTTCTCTATGCAGAAAGTCGCGATGATCACGTCGGCAGTTTTTCGGATTGTGATGCCCTTTTTGCGAAGTGCCCTATAATTGTCAGCGCAAACAAGTGCCATGTCTTTGCCAAACATTTCATACTGCTCCAGCGAGAGCAGGCTCTGTTTGGTCTGACGATAGTGTTTGTCGTTGCGGATGCCTTGAAGGATTTCCAGAAATATGAGGTCGCCGATAGCGACGGATCCGTGGACTATTGAGGCATCCAGCAGGTCAGTGTGCGGGTTTTTGACTCCGTTGAAATAGTCGATCCACACACTGGTATCCACCAATATCATCCGGCGCCCCGCATTTCATCCAGGTCGCCTTCCCACTTGATTTTGCCTCGCAGTTTTCGAATTTCCTGCTGCTTGCTAAGCTGAACTAGAAGTTTCAGACCTTGCTCAACAGCCTCTTTTTTGGTTTCGTAGCCGGAGGCTTTGAGAGCTTCTGCCATCAACTGGTCGTCTATGACGATGTTCGTTCTCATGTCGCACCTATGTGTATCGATTTCGGTTTCCATACACAATCTAGCACGTCAGGAAGAACATAACAATCGGCTGCACAGCGACCGATTTTCCGCCGCTTCGCGGCTCCAAACCGGCGCGTGAGCCGGGCGTTATACCGCAATCWATCATCTAACCTTTTCATAGCTTTACGGTAAACGTCGCTATGTTCGCGTTTTCCGACTGCTAAGACGGTTACAATGATGACATCGTCTTCAACTTTGTAGACAAGACGGTAGCCCGATTGACGCAGCTTAATTTTATACATAGTGTCAGT
This sequence comes from Salinivibrio sp. MA427, assembly GCF_001996115.1. Taxonomy (NCBI): domain Bacteria; kingdom Pseudomonadati; phylum Pseudomonadota; class Gammaproteobacteria; order Vibrionales; family Vibrionaceae; genus Salinivibrio; species Salinivibrio sp. MA427. The sequence continues at coordinate 2,569 of NZ_MUFH01000240.1, read as the reverse complement.
TCCAGAGAGCTTTGAAGCCGGAACATGCGGGTTATCTAAGCGCTCGATTAGCTATTTCTTAAATTGTTGTTGCAGCGTTGAGCCAAGCTTTTTCCACTCTTTGAGTGCGCTCTTTTTAAAGTTGAGTTTATAGGTCATCAATGTTTACCGAAATGGTATCTTCAGATTCACGTTCTTTTGCAATAGCGAGTAGTTCAAGATCTTCGAGTCTGTCCATCATCATTTCGTACGCTTCGGCAGGTACGCAATAAAATGCTGGCTCATTTCGGTTCAATACAGCAACAGGTTCACCGTTAGCACTAGTTGCAACTTTCATAGGATTAGCCTTCAACTCAGTAATGCTTGCAGCAACATCGGCTAAAATTCTAGTGGTCATATAATCGGTCTCTTAAGTGGTCTTTATGTTGGTCATTTTAGCCTCAACCAAGCGTATGACAAGGCGTGTAAGAGGGATTTGCAACGCGTGGCAGTTTCGCTTCGCTCAAGTATAGCCAAGCATCGCTCACCTTAATGCGGCGCTGGCGGATCCTCTCATAATTGACCGGGTCCCATCGTATGCGTTAGCCGTTGATATTCCCTGATGGCCCTCCGATATTGGGTCAGCTTAATCAGATATCGCCGATGGTTTCTTACCTTGCGACCAAGACGAGGTATCGAGAGAACGCGACGATGCTTGATGGTATTGGGAGGCGAGTTATAGTCGCCATATTCAAAAGCTTGCTCATACAAAGTGACGGCACGTCCATCCACGGTGATAGAAGCACGCAGTGTTATATAGCGCAGTTGATCACGCACATCCGACCAATCAACCAAGATAACGGGACAAGGATTGGCGCGCATGCCAGTGTTATGTTACCCCGATAGATTTGACAATCTAGAGTTCGAAAATGATTAGAAAGTACAATTCAAATGACTTAGATTCAGTTCTTGAAATCTGGCTTGAAGCATCTGTTAAAGCGCATGATTTCGTCTCGGCCGACTATTGGGCTTCGCAAGTTGAGAATATGCGTGAGATCTACATCCCAGCGTCAGAGGTCTACGTTTATGAAACCGAGTCAAAAGTCGTTGGCTTTTATGCACTGTATGAAAATAATTTGGCTGCCATCTTTGTGTCTCCGGCCTTTCAGGGCCAAGGTATTGGTAAGCAATTATTGAGTCATGCGAAGTCTCAAAGAGCAGTGTTAAACTTGTCGGTATACAAGGAAAATCAGGCGAGTTATCGGTTTTACTTATCTCAAGGTTTTAGCGTGATAAGTGAACAGCGAGATCAGCATACGGGGCATCCTGAGTACACAATGAGTACGGGCACAACCTAACGTATGATAACAACGAAAAGATTGATACTTCGGCAATGGGATGACGCCGATCAACAACCCTTTGCGCAGATGAGCCGCGATACCCGTGTCATGGCGCACTTCCCAAAGTGTCTGAGCCAGGAAGAAAGCGACAAGATGGCAAGAAAAATCCAGTCGTTAATCGCCGAGCGTGGTTGGGGATTCTGGGCTGTCGAGATCCCCGACCAACACGCGTTTATTGGCTTTGTCGGTTTGCACATACCGAAAGATACGATGCCGTTCTCACCTTGTGTTGAGATTGGCTGGCGACTTGCGCCACAACATTGGGGTAGGGGCTATGCCACAGAAGCGGCTAATGCGTCGCTACACTATGCGTTTATGCACTTGGGCGTAGAGGAAGTCGTCTCTTTTACTACAGTGAATAACATTGGCTCTCAGGCAGTGATGAAAAAGCTTGGCATGTCCTATGCGTATCATTTCGCGCATCCTGATCTCGACGCGTCTGATCCGCTTAGCGAACATGTTTTATACAAAATCAGCAAAGCGCAGTGGGAAGTGTTTGATTACACTGTAAGTTAGACAAAGCGTTTGATAATTATTACCGGCCTTCAATGCTTCAAAACTTTGATGGTGATAGCTACGCATCACAAGAGAAATCGTATGGACGTTTAGAAACACGATGTGCACTCATCAATACCGATTTAAGTGTATTAGGTGATTTGGCTTATGATTGGCCTGAACTAAAAACGATGGGCATCATGGTCAGTGTTCGACAAGAAGGCAAACACGCCGACGAATCAGATATTTCCGTCCTCTATTATATAAGCTAAAAAGCACTGACAGCGAAAGAGTTACATGAGGCCACTCGCTCGCACTGGCTAATTGAATCAATACATTGGCAACTCGATGTTGGATTAAAAGAAGACGCATGCCGAATTAGGGTAGATGACCGAGCKGAAGTTTTTGCACKAATAAGGCAAATGGTTTTRAATTTATTAAAGCAAGAGAAGAGTTTCAAAGCCGGYATTCAACGCAAGCGAAYGATGTGYGCGATGGACCAAKAGTACCTGGCGACCGTGCTGGGAAGCCTTTCGTGACGCGGATGTTCATGCGTTTTCCGTGGCATACCGTCATTCCAAAGCGTGAGTGAATATCCCAGATCCGACCGTAAGGTTTTTATTTAGTTCATTAGATTTATGTAACAAAGCCTATTATGAGCAAATAAATACGCATTTCCACTAGTTCATATTTAACTATTTTGATCTATACTAAAT